>CAJQLI010000148.1 GCA_905479125.1 uncultured Alphaproteobacteria bacterium
CCCGACGCGTCGGCGCCCTGATATAACCCTGGCACGAGAGAAGCTCGGCTGGGAGCCGAAGGTCGAGCTGGACGAGGGTTTGCGCCGCACCGCCGACTATTTCGATAAGCTTCTTTCGGACTGATCGCGGCCTCATGTCGATCAAAACGTTCTATGACCGCAACGCTGCCTTTGTCCCTAACCTTGCTGACGTCGATGAAGCTCGTTTCGAGCTAGAGACCCCTGGCACCCGATATCACTGCGTCAGCGACCAGTGCCGCCCTGCCTTCCGGTAAGAGCAGACGGGCTGCGCCGATACCGGTAACGATATTTATCAGCTGAATTATGCCGCCAGACATGCAAGTGGTCAGCAGGTCTTTCATTTTGTCTTGGGTATTCGGTCGCCAAAATGGACGCGCAATGCTTCGTGCAGGCCGGCGATATCGGCGGTGAAATCCCAGTTTGCGATGATCTCGAGACTTTTGTGTCCCATCCGGCTGCACAGATCGCGATCCGAGCATAGGGTCAGGAGGTGATTGGCGAGAGCGTCAATATCGCCCGGTTCGATGATAAACCCGTTTTCCCCATCGCGGACGAGGTCCCGCGCGGACCCCACCTCGGTGGTTGCGATAATGGCGCGGCCTGCGTTCATCGCTTCGTTGGTCACGAGTCCCCAGGGCTCGGTATTGGAGGGCAATACGAATACGTCGCAGATATCGTATAGGGGCGGCAGTTCCGCCTGTGTACGGAAACCCAGAAAGTGAATTGAATTGGCAGGAGCCTCCGCGGCGAGGGTTTCCAATTCATCGCGCAGTTCCCCGTCGCCGCCGATCAGGAGATAGGGGCGCCTCGCGGCCGAGTTCTCGGCAATCTTCTGGAATGCCCGGATCAGGTCCTGGGCCCGTTTTCGGGGGTGCAGTTTAGAGGCGTACAGGATAACCGGACGCCCCGGTTCGAGTCCCAGTTCTTCGCGGAATGCTTCCCGGTTTTTCGCCGCATCGGCGATGCGTTCTGCAAACCAGTCGTTGTCCACGGCGTAGGGCATGCGCAACAACTGATCCTGCCGGAAGCCTATCGAGGCGTAGTATTCCCGATTCCTGGTGCCGATCGTCAGGATGCCGTTCAGCACGAGCCTCATGGTCTGATGGAAGAAGACCTTTATGAGGCGCCGCAGGCCGGTTGAATTTGATGAAATGGCGCTTGCCTCGTCGCGCAGGAAAACCTTTTTGCCGAGCAGACGTCCGGCAATCAGCGCAGTCAGATGCGACAGCCGGACATAGGAGTGACACCAGACGGCATCGAACCGTCCGCGGATCAGGCGCTGCACGACGCCATAATTGAAGGGCCGAAACAAAGACAGCCTGGAACGATCGCCTATAGCCGGGAGAAACTCGTGCTGGTAACCGCCGAGCAGATCGACATCCCAGGCGATTCGACGGTTGAAACCGGCATCGAAATGTTCACGGAGAGATATGTCACTTGCGAAAAAAACGGTCAGCTCGATCGATGGGTCTGCCGCAATCCGGCGCAGCAGGGGCGCCTGATACTGGATCGGGTGGGAGACAAAATAGGCAAGACGTACAGGTTTCTCGGACAAGGGCTGATCTCTCAGTTTCTACGCAAAAAATTCATGCAGGCGCCAATCACCTGGTCTGTTGGAATCGATGTAATCCCTGTCTCGTTTTCCACGTCGCGCTTTATCAGTGGCTGGCCGCCGGACCACCGCAATCCCGGATAAAAGATACGATGCCGGTCGCCCAGCGGGAACCATATTCCGGGGGGTGCATGGCGGCTGAAAACAGCGATTGCTGGTGTGTCCACCGCGGCGGCCAGATGCATCGGTCCGCTGTCATTTCCCAGAAAAAAGGTCGCGTTGCTCATGACAGCTGCGCTCACCCGGGGCGAAATCTCCCCGCAGGTATTGATTTGCGGTCCCTGCCAGCAGCCGAGTAGTGCATCGCTTCGCGTCCGGTCCCCGTCGGCTCCGACAACGACGATGCCGAGTTCCGGGTGGGCTGCCGAAAGTTTTTCAAGAACGGCACTCCAGTTCGTGTCCGTCCAGTCCTTGATTGCCTGCTTTGTCCCGGGGCTGAAACAGATGAATCGCCGGGTGTCTTTCCAGTCGGACAATACCTGCCCTGCTTCAGTCTGCTCGGCTTGTGTGAGACACAGGTCTTTCCCGGCCGGCTGATCGATGTCGATGGGGCCGAGGCCTTCCAGCGCGCGGGCGATGCGCGATGTTTCGCGCTCGAACAGGCCGGTTCCGGAATCATGGACATGGCGCCGCCGCCGGCGCGTCAATGGCAGGCCGATAATGCCACGAGCGCCGCAGAGCCGCAGGAAAAGTCCGTCACGGATCACGGAGATTGTCGGCTTGACGGCATTGGCATACACGGCGATGTCCGGGCCCCATGCGCGTATTTCAGATGCTAGTCGCCACAATGCTGCCGGGTTCCGGCTACCGATGGGATAGGCGAAATACCCATCGGCAAAGGCTCCGTCGCCCAGCACTGCCTGCAGCGGTGGGGCGGCAGCGGCCACCGGGAAGTTCGTCAGAACCCGTTTTTCGGCATCCGGAAAGACCTCGTTCAGATGATGGAAAATCGGCATCAGGAACGCGGTGTCCCCCAGACTGCCAAGGCGGTGGATCAGTACTTTTTGGGGGACTGACGACATGGATCAGGCGTAGCAGTCTTCGACGATTTTGCACAACCAGCCGCGATAGCCCTGCTTCAGCGCGGCGGGGTCGTCCTTGAGAAGCCACTCGGGCATCGGGACGGCAAAGCCGGTCTTCGGCCGGTTGAGCACGTCGTCGGGCAGTGGCCTGGACGGGCTTGCGGCCATGTCGCGCTTGCCCGGCGGCGTATCGGAAACCAGCATCGGCGCGATACGACGGAAAAAGACGGTGTCGACCAGCGGCACGCGGATTTCGAGTGAATGAGCCATTCCCGCCCAGTCGGAATCGCGCAGCAACTGATGGCGCATGTACCACGTAGCTTCGAGGGCGGACACCTTGGTGCGCGGTGTCGGCAACCCATCCACCTGGCCTCGGCGGCCCGTGGTTTCTTCGAGTTCGGCCCAGCCGTCGCGAGCCATCGCGCTGTCCATCAGTTTCGGCAGTTCCCACGGCATATACAGGGCACGGCGTAACAGATACGCGTCCGGATAAGTGCTGCCGTATTCGAAGACCCCGGCATATTTCGGCGATTTGACGGCGCTGATCGCGGGTCCCGCAATTTTACGGAATGCCCGCCCGGCGCAGCGCATACCGGGGATTTTCCCAAGCGTGCCTACCAGCCGCGGGATCTCCTGGAAACTCGGGTACCCGCCGAACAGTTCATCGCCACCAAGGCCCGACATGGCGACCTTCAGACCCGTCTCTGCTGTCACCTTGCTGACGAAATAGGTGTTTACGCCGTCTATGGATGGCTGGTCCATGGCGGCGCAAAGGCGGTGGTATTCGGCGTGAAAATCGGTGCCTTTGACAC
>CAJQLI010000149.1 GCA_905479125.1 uncultured Alphaproteobacteria bacterium
CCGCCGTACCAGCGGCAGTCTTGACGAATGAACGTCTGTCAATTTCGCGTGTCATATGGAAACTCCTCTGTTTAAACTGCAGCAGGTCTCCTTGATCGGTCTCGATCGATGACCCGTGCGTTGATACCTGTACAAGCAAGCCGCGTGCCAACCGGAGGAATCGCGGAAACTTGCGTGGTTAGGGGGGGCGCCCGGTTGGGGGTGGACGCCGAAGTGACTAATAAAGTGGCAGTGAGAAGCGTTTCGCACACGAATCGGGCTATGTATGCCTCTGGTCGCGTCAGGTCATCACACCTTTGCGGTCACGCTGCGCAACTGATCAAGGTAGTCATTGAACTCCGTGCGCAATGACGCCGGCGCTTCTATCTGAACCTGTCCGAGCCAGTCCGGGTGACATAGCTCGTGTATCAGTTCGCGGTGTCCCTGACATTGGAGATTAACCACCAGCGCGCCGCGGATGCGACGCATTTTCTGGCTTGGATGGAACCGGACTTTCTCCGCCCGTTTAGCCGCCTCCCCGGAAAATCGCAGTTTGATATCGAGGATGTCGTCGCCGTGGTAAATGCCAAAGCTGTTGGCGGCCCAGTCCTTCATGTTCCAGTCTTTCGGTGCTTCGAAGACGGTTCCAGTGGGTCTGACATCTTCGATCAGGTCGAGCCGGAAGGTGGCTGTAATGTCGCCTCGTGCGGCGACAAGATACCCGAAGCGCCCGAACAGCAGCCCCAACGGGTGTACCGTACGCCAACTCGCGCGGCGGCGCCCCTGAGCCCTGTATAGTATTTCCAGCTTCTCGAAACCCTGGATGGCGCGCTCGAAAACAGCCATCTGTGCTTCGTCTGCCTGGGTCCGCGGCCCCGTCCGGCCGATATGGGCCGTCCGGTTGATGAGTTCTTCGGCATCGATGGCGAGATGGTTTGAAAGCGGTTTCTGGTCTCCTAGCAGTTTGGCGAGGGCGCGGGTGGCTGCACCTTCTGGCAGGGTTTGAAGGTGACGCTCCAGAGCGCCGCGCTCGTGCGACTGCAGCGCCAGCAGCGTGCCGGGCATATTGGCGCGCAATCGCCAGCGCTTTGTGAGGTGGTGATCGCTTTCAAGGCGGCTGTGCTCAACCTCCAGACCAATATCGGACAATCCTTGCAACATGCGCTCGACCGTCTTGCGGCTGCGCCCTGTCCGCGTCATGAGCTGGTCGACCGTCAGGCCGAGTGAACTTGCCTGAAGCTCCAGCGCCATATCCAGGATGTCGCGTAGTTGCGTATAAGCCATTGCCAAATTCCCCCCTCTTTATTTTATACCCCGAATAGTGACGCATAAAGAAGGTATTCTTTAGTCATCGAACAAACCAGTTGATGACACATAGTCAAAAGGACAAGACCATGCATACCGACTTTCTGCCCACCCGGAAGATCCCCGTCAGCCAGCTTTACGGCTGGAACAGCCGCCGTTCCTTTCCGCTGGAGATCAGCCTGAATCATCGGGGATGCATCATTCGGGATTCTGTCACCGGTACGGCATTCCTGGCGTCGACCGACGATCACGGGTTTATCCGCGGCGCCACGCTGTTTGCGGATACGCGCAACCACTTGGTCCATTCGCTGCTGTCCGAGATGACCGGTTGCGAATGGGTCAACGAATATTCTGACGAATGGCCGCTCTATCGCTGCTGGACCGAGGCGGAACGCGACGCCCATGCCCGCGACGTGGCGGACGATCTCGCTGCTGACCGTGCCGAGGCCGACGGAATTTCGGTAACCGAGGCATTTGAGATCGAATATCGCGCCGTCTATGAAATGCACCCGGTGACGATTGCCCAGTGGCAGGAAGCTGCCTGATTTCACGCCAGGAAGCTGCCTGAATCGGCGAAAACGTCGGAATGTCATCTGTTCCGACTTGCCGGGTTCGCGATAAGAGATAAATAGGGTAACAACAGGGAGTAACAGGGAACTCAGGCGCCCATGCCGTGATCTGGCAGGCGCCGGCCGAGAACGCCCGATTAATATTCAAGACCGGCGGAGTACCAATGGGCCAGAACGACGATAAAAGCATCGAAGACAAGAGCAATAAGGGCGTTGATGCCTCCACGGGTGACGGAGCGACGCCCCCGGCACCGAAGGGGCCTCCGCCCGGCCACACGTTGGAAGATCACGAATATGGTGACGTGTTTTTTCACGAACACGGACCTGATGCCGATCATGACCACGATTCCGATTTTGACGGCCCGATTGAAGAAAATCCGCTGTGGATTGCCGATAACGTTCGCTTGACCAGTGTCGGCATCGACGTGGGCTCGTCCGGGACGCAGGTGATCTTTTCGCGTCTGCATCTGCGCCGCATGGCGGAAGACATGTCCAGCCGTTACTTCGTGGTCAAGCGCGAGACTCTTTTTCAGTCTCCCGTCGCCCTGACGCCCTATGAGAGCGAAACCCGGATCTCTGATGTCGAGCTGGGCAAAATCCTGGACGATGCGTACGAAGCGGCGGGGCTTAGCCCCGATGATATCGATGCGGGCGCTGTTATCCTGACGGGCGAGGCGCTGCGCCGCGAAAATTCACAGGCGATTGCCGCGACAGTTTCGCAAAAAGGCGGCGATTTTGTCTGCGCTACGGCAGGCCACCACATGGAGAGCATGCTGGCGGCATTCGGCTCCGGCGCGGCCGCGGCCTCGCAGGATGGCGAAAAACGTATTCTGAACGTCGATATCGGCGGCGGCACGGCGAAGCTCGCGATCCTCGAAGATGGACAGGTGAAGGTGACCGCGGCGGTTCATGTCGGCGGTCGTCTGCAGGTCGTGGACGAGACCGGTGTCATCGTACGGCTCGATCCCGCAGGTCGTACCCATGCTGCCCGGGCCGGATTCGACTGGTCCCTCGGCGATCATGTGTCTTCCGAAGACCTCGACAAGGTTGCAGATGTTATGGCAGCGACGCTGATTGATGCGTTGGTTATGCGGCCGATCCCCCAGGACCTGGAGAATTTTTATCTCACAGACCCGATCCTTGACTGGGGGCGTATCGACGGGGTGATGTTCTCGGGTGGTGTTGCGGAATACGTCTATCGTCGCGAGGAACGCGATTTTGGCGATATGGGACGGCGCCTGGGCCATGCGATTGCGCGCCGGCTTGAAGACGATGCCCTGCCGTGGCCGACCCTGCCTGCCGGGGAGTGCATCCGTGCGACCGCGCTTGGCGCA
>CAJQLI010000150.1 GCA_905479125.1 uncultured Alphaproteobacteria bacterium
TTAAGGGGGCGCGTGGGGTGTTTCTTGCATTCAGGTAAAACGCAAATACTGAAAAATTTATTCAATGTAATATATAATATAAGTATGATTAAATAGAAATGATAGTAAATAACAATGAAATAAATATCAAATATTAAAAATGTTTAAGTAAAATAGTGGGAGTATGCGAAAGAATAAAAGAGGTGAAAATATGGTTGGCGCAATAAGTACAGCACTCAGCGGCATGGATGCTGCTGCAAAACGGGTTGAAGCCAGTGCTTCAAATCTGGCGAACTCGCGTAATACGATCCGGACGGAAGATGCTCGCACTGACTCCGGCGGCGCGCGCCCCGAGCGTCGCGATCCACCGGTTTACGAACCGGTACGGGTAGATCAGTTATCAGATCGCGGTGGTGGCACGCGGGCTGAATTTGTGTCCGTCGAGCCACCTCATGTGAAGTCGTATGACCCGGGAAACCGCCTCGCTGATGATGATGGCATGGTGGCGCGACCAAATGTTGATTACGTCCGGGAAGCGGTAAATCTGACCCAGGCAGAACACGCCTACACGGCAAACCTGAAGGTCATTGCGACAGAGAATGCGATGATCGGCGCACTCCTGAACGAGACTCACTGACGGATCATTCGCTTCGCCCCCGGAATGCTCCTAACTGATAAAGACTTAAGAGGCGCACCAGAACTGGCCGCTGGTTCCATGTAGGAACGCAGCGGCCTTTTTTGTCTAGCCGCGAAGATGGGCGGCGACGGCCTCGGGTGTGTCCAGGTCGATCAGGACGCCGGGGTTGTCGCGCGCGACTTCGACAACCTGGTCAGCATTTTCGCCGATAAGGTGGCGCGCACCGACATCGCCGGAAACCCCAGACATTTCCGCGAAGTAGCGTTGCCCCCAGAGAACCGGGTTGCCGCGCTTGCCGTGATGTGTCGGTACACAGATCGTATGTCCCGCGGCGGGATCGAAAGCTTCTATCAGGCTGTCGATATCCGCTGGCGTAACGCCCGGCATATCGCCAAGGGCGATCACAGCACCTGTACAATGATCGGGCAGGGCGGCGATGCCGGCTTTCAGAGACGTACTCAGGCCGCCCGTATAGTCGGGATTGCGGGCTATCGTTACCGGCAGCCCTTCAAGTGCGGCTTCAACAGCGGCGGGTTCATGGCCCAGCACCACAACGACCGGGTTCGCACCGCTGGCGATCAGAGCGCGGGCGGCGTGGACCACCATCGGTATTCCGTCGATCTCCACCAGCATCTTGTTTGCCTTGCCCATCCGGCGGGATTGACCTGCTGCCAGCAGCAATCCCCCGACGGATTGGGCGTCTTCAGGGATGTCGAGGGCCATATCTTCATCCTCGCGCGACATCGGCCTGCCGGGCATTTCCTTGAGTAATCCGCCGACGCCCATACGGGTAAGGTCTTCTGGGGTCACGGCAAGGCGTGCCACCAGCCGTTGAAGTACCCAGTCGAAGCCGTGAAGGCGGGGAGAACGCGCGGAGCCGGGAATGCCCAGAACGCGCATATCGCCGAGTCTGGCGAACAGCATGAGGTTGCCGGGATCCACCGGCAGGCCAAGGTGGTCTATCTGGCCACCGGCGGCCGTGATGGCGGCGGGAACGATATCGCGTCGGTCGACGATGGCAGATGCACCCAGTACGAGGACGATATCGCATTTTGCTGTTGTCATTTCGGCGAGTGCTTCGGTGACGCCGGCGGTCGAGTGCGCGCAATGTCGCTCGGTATCTATTGCAAGGCCCATTTCCGCGAGTCTGGCTGCAGTCGCAGAGGTCGCCTTTGCGATGATGCTTTCCTTGAGCCCGGGAAGGACTGTCTGAACCAGGCCGATCTTGAGCGAGGTGTCGTAAGGCGCAACGCGAACGGGCGGGTTCTCGGCCCGGGCGATGGCGACGCAGGCGTCGACGGTGCTCGCAGGAAGACCGAAGGTGATCAGTTTTACGGTTGCGGTTACCTGTCCGGCAGCGACAGCATCGAAGGGACGAACGGTGGAGATCGTGAGGGCTTCGTCGACGGCATTCATCCGGTGGATGGTCTCTGCATCGATCAGCGCGACACCGGCGGCGTCGGCCCGCAAATTCGCCCGTCCTGTCCGACCGCCTGACGCTGACAGTCCCGGAGCATCAAGAGCTTCCGCGAGCCGGAGGGCGGCTGCGTTCTCGTCGAGATCACCGTCTTCGAGCTCTGCGACGGTAACAGCGTTCAACCCGGCCTGGCGCATACGGGTGACGTCTTCTTCGTTCAGGCGGCGGCCTTTACGCAGTACGCCGTCCGTCACGCGCACGGAATGCGCGAGGATTGTCCCTGCGGCTGCGTCGAGCGTGACTTCCCCGAATTTCATGATGCGTTTGCCGGCCGCGGCGGCGTCACGCCGCTTCCCGCGCCTCTATCTTGCGGTGGAGTACTTCTGTGATCTGGGCAAGGATCGATACCGCGATCTCGGCTGGCGAGATCGAGCCGATATTGAGTCCCACCGGCGCGTGAATCCGGCTGATTTCTGCTTCCGTGAACCCGGCGGCGGTCAGGCGTTCAACCCGGCCGGCATGGGTTTTCCGACTGCCCAGAGAGCCGATGTAGAACGCCTCGGATTTCAGTGCGACCTCAAGACCCGGATCATCAAGCTTGGGATCATGCGTCAGGGTGACGACCGCGGTACGACGATCAGGGTCGAGGGCGCGCATACCATCATCGGGCCATTCCGCATTCAATGAGATACCGGGGAAGCGTTCTTCGGTGTTGAAGGACCCCCGGGGGTCTATGACGGTGACATCGTATCCTGCAACGGAGGCCATCCGTGACAAAGGCTGGGCGATATGCACCGCGCCGACGATCAGCATGCGCAGCGGCGGATTGAAGGTTTCGACAAATATGCGGCGTCCGCTCAATTCATGAACCTTGCTGCGGTCATCCTGGATCGCCTGACGGGCCGCAGACAGTATTTCCGCATTGCCGCCGTCTGCGCCGTCGGCACTGTCCGGGTAGACCAGCGTCTGATCACCGGACTCCATATCCGTGACCAGCGCGAATGCGCGTTTGGAAGCCTGGTTTTCAAGCAGGCGGGAGAGGATTTCCTGTTTCATTCGACTTTCTCGACAAAAACCTGGATCGTTCCACCGCAGGCGAGGCCGATCTCCCAGGCAAGTTCATTGGTGACGCCGTATTCGAGCACCTTGGGTTTGCCGTTCTGCATGACTTCCATCGCCTCTGAAACGACCGCACCTTCGATACAGCCGCCGGAGACCGAGCCGACGAGTTTGCCGTCTTCATCGACGGCCAGGTGACTGCCGGTAGGGCGGGGGGAGGACCCCCAGGTGGATACCACGGTGGCGAGGGCGACGTTTCGTCCTTCCTTGCGCCATTTGGCAGCTTCATTCAGTACATCGTCGTCCAGCGAGAGGCCGGTCGCTACATTTCCGTCAGCCATTCCTGTACTCCTTGCTTGCGTGGTCCGCCGGGGCGGTTAAGCGCGCCGATAAGTTCTTCCAGACTACTTAGATTATGCACCGGACGGAATTCGTCAACGGATGGCAGGATTGCTTGAATGCCTTGGCTCTTCGGCTGAAATCCGTCAAATCGCAAAAGAGGGTTCAACCAGATAAGGCGCCGGCACGATTTATGCAGCCGTTCGATTTCCATATGCAGGCCACGACCGGCATCCCGGTCGAGACCGTCCGAAATCAGTATAACGATAGCACCTTGGCCAAGCACGCGTCTGGACCAGAAGCGATTGAAATCGCTGAGACTTTCGCCGATCCGGGTGCCGCCTGACCAGTCTTCGACCGCATCCGTGACCTGTTCGATTGCGAGATCGATGTCCTTGTTGCGGAGGTATCGGGTGACATTCGTCAACCTGGTGCCAAACAGGAATGTATGGACCCTGTCACGGTCATTGGTCACTGCATGCATGAAATGCAGGAACATGCGTGTATAGCGGCTCATGGAGCCTGAAATATCACACAGGATTACCAGCGGCGGCGGCCGGGTGCGTCTTTTGCGGTGTTTCAGTGGGATTGAATCGCCACCAGATCGCAAGGCGGCGCGCATCGTCGCGCGCATATCAACCCGCGCCTGGCGGTTACTGGCCTGATAGCGGCGGGTTGGAATCTCGGTGATCGGCAGGCGCATATGAGAGATCGCACGCTTGGCAGCCTCGATCTCGTCGGCCGACATTTCCTCGAAATCCATGGTCTGAAGAAGTTCACGCTCCGATACCGTCATCGCGGCATCGAGTTCGATTTCCTCTTCCTGCTCCTGTTCTTCTTCCTTATCGGACTCGTTTTCCTGCTGCTGGCTCAGCGCTTCCTGCAGTCGGCGAAGGGGCTGTTCTTCGGGGGCGGGTTCTTCACCGCCGTCGACTGAGGGCAGCAGTATCCCCATCATCCGCTCAAGCAGTTTCGGGTCTTTCCAGAAAATATGAAACGCCTGGTCGAACAGTTCGTGCTGGTCGCGGCGATTGACGAACACCGCGTGGAGCGCCCAGTAAAAATCCGAACGGCTCTGAATGCCGACAGCCATTACCGCCAGTGTGGCATCGATTATCTTGCCGGGCCCGATCGGCAGACCGGCAGCACGCAGGACGCGACCGAAATGCATGATATTGGGGGCAAGTTTATTGTCGTCCAGCCGGTCCAGCAGCTGCATGCCCGGTGTCAGGTCGGTATTTGCCGGAGTGTCTGCCATCAGTTGCCCGCGGCAATGCCTGCTTTCACTTCATCGAGTATCTGTGCTGCCTCTGAGCCCTGAATTTTTTCGATATCGTCCTGATACTTCAGCAGAACGCCGAGGGAGGAATTCACGGTCTCCGGATCGAGGTCGATCTTGTCGAGCTGGATAAGTGCGTTGGTCCAGTCAATGGTCTCGGCGACGCCCGGTAATTTGAACAGATCGCGGCTACGGAGGTGCTGGACGAAATTAACAACCTGTTGCGTCAGTTTTTCAGGGGCATCCGGCACTTTGACTTTTAGAATTTCAAGCTCGCGCTGCGCATTCGGGTAATCGACCCAGAAATAGAAACACCGCCGCTTGATCGCATCATGAATTTCACGCGTCCGGTTGGAGGTGATGATGACAATGGGCGGCTTTGCCGCTTTGACAGTACCGATTTCAGGAATTGTGACCTGGAAGTCCGACAGGATCTCCAGCAGGAATGCTTCAAACGGCTCATCGGTGCGGTCGAGCTCGTCGATCAGCAGGACGGGAGGCTCGCCGGATTCATCGGCTTCCAGCGCCTGGAGAAGGGGCCGTTTGATCAGGAATTTTTCGGAGAAAATATTGTCCGTAATGGCATCGCGGCTATGTTGTCCGGCGGCCTCGGCGATGCGGATATCGATCATCTGCATCGAATAGTTCCATTCGTACACTGCCGAGGACACATCGAGCCCTTCGTAGCATTGCAGACGGATCAGGCGACGTCCGAGCGATTCAGACAGAACTTTACCGATCTCGGTCTTACCGACGCCGGCTTCGCCTTCGAGGAACAGGGGCCGCCCCAGCTTGAGCGCCAGATAGAGGGCGGTCGAAAGCGAACGGTCCGCGACATAGTTTCCGCCGCGCAGCATATCGACAACGGCATCAACGGAGGAGGGGAGATTATCGGTCATGAATAAAGCAAGTACAGCATTGTGGGGCTATTCTCAAGTGACGGATGAGACCCTGTTAGCATAGCGCTGTTGGATAAGCGGCAGGTCATTATCGCTATCCGCCCGTGAACCGTCACGGGTCGATGCTTTGGGTGCCATGTCGCAAGCGGGGTCGGCCAGTATACAAAAAACCAGGATATTCCGCCGAACCCGCCGGTGGAATATCCTGGTTATGTGTTTTGGCGGCCGTGAGGCCGCTGACCGAAGCGTTTAGCCGTTGGCTTCAGCGACTGCGCGTTTTGCCATAATGGTTACCAAGTGCGCCCGGTATTCGGCGCTGGCATGAATGTCAGAGTTCATGTCCTCGTCGTCCTGTTTGATATTCTCGACCGATTCAGGCGCGAAGCTAGACGTCAGTGCCGCTTCCATGTCGGATTGGCGGAAGACGCACGGTCCGGCACCGGTGACGGCAACCCGTGTGCCCTGAGGACCCTGGCTGACGAAGGTGCCGACAACTGCGTAACGCGATGCCGGGTTCGGAAACTTCATGTAGGCGGCTTTTTCCGGGATCGGGAAGACCACCTTGGTGACGATTTCGTCTTCCTCCAGCGCGGTTTCGAACATACCGGTGA
>CAJQLI010000151.1 GCA_905479125.1 uncultured Alphaproteobacteria bacterium
ATTGCCGTTTTGGTTGCCGAAGCGCTTGCCGAATTCTTCGTTGAAGAAACGCTTGAAGGGCTCGGGGATTTCCGGCGCTGCGCCGGGCCTGCCGCCCTGAGCGCCGTGGCGGTTCTGGGGCGCCGTCCCCGTCACACGAATCGATACAACCGCGGGACCGACCCGTTCGACAATGCCGGAGAAACTGCCCGGCAGCGTCCGGTTCTCGAGAGCGGTCACAGGCGTTGTCATCACGGAAGACGCTGCGAGGTTCTTGCTCGACAGCACACCGCCGGCCGCACCGAGGGCCGCAACAGCGCCGAGGGCGGCAACGGCGATGGCGGATTTTGCAATTCTGTCTCTGGACATCGGTTTCTCCACATTCTGAAGTTTCGTTCAACTTCGAATATGGGAACCTGCGCCTTACGGCGGCATGTCCGGCGGATTACAAATTTTTAATGTTGGGAAAACCCCGGGAACAGGACGATATCAGCCCTGTTCGAGCTCGCTGTCCCAATAAAGGAAATCGCGCCAGCTTTCATGCAGGAAGTTCGGCGGAAATGCCCGCCCGTTGCTCTGCAGGCGATGATTGGTCGGCTCCACCGGCATCGACGCGGGTATCATCCCGCAGGTTTCCGGCAACCGGTTACCCTTGACCAGGTTGCAGCCCGAGCAGGCCGCAACAACATTGTCCCAGCTGGTCTGCCCGCCGCGCGAGCGCGGAATCACGTGATCGAATGTCAGTTCGGATGTACCCGGCACATCGCCGCAATACTGGCAGGCGAAACGGTCACGCAGAAAGACGTTAAACCGGGTAAAGGCGGGTTTGCGCGACAGCGGCACATATTGTTTCAGCGCTATCACGCTGGGCAGCCGCATCGAAAATGACGGCGAATGGACCTCGTCATCATACTCGGAGACGATATTCACGCGGTCGAGGAACACCGCCTTGACGGCGTCCTGCCAGGACCAGACGGATAGCGGAAAATAGCTGAGCGGCCGAAAATCGGCATTAAGTACCAATGCGGGGGAAGCGCCCCTCATCTGTATGGCCTTTCAGGCCGCAATTCGTGCCTTGGTATGCTCATTTCATCCGAAGACTAGCCGCGACCGCAGATGAGGGCAACTCCATAGACGTGAAGATTTTGTGAAATGTTCTTCACCGCCTACTGCATGTTGTGGGTCGGTTTCCCTATCCGAGAACTTTATGAACAAAGGCAAGACCGGTTCGAATACCTTCCTCGTCGATACCATGACCCAGACCAGGGCGCACGAGTGTGTCTATTTCGACACCGCAATCGCGCAACGTGGTGGCCGCCGTTTCCATTTCGGAGACCGCCAAAAGTTCGTCCGAATCGCCATGCACCATGACCACCGGCGGCCTGGAGCGGATTTCATCCTTCAACGTTTCGGGCGATTCCATACGCCCCGAATAGCCGACGATACCGGCAATGGCTTTTTCACGACGGGGCGCCGTAAACAGGGACATCATGGTGCCCTGCGAGAACCCGATCAGGACGAGCTTGTCCTCGGTCAGCCCGTGACGTGCGAGCTGCGCGGTCACGAAATTATCGAAAATCTCGCCGGTCGAGCGGATCGCCGCCAATCGGTCCGCGGGATCCTGCATCCAGACGTCGTACCACTGAAACCCCATCGGCGCGCCGTCGCAACGATAAGGCGCATCGGGCGAAATAAAGGCCGCATCTGGCACGACCTGGGCAAAATACTGCGCCAGCGAAATCAGATCCTGGCCGTTCGCGCCATAGCCATGGACGAAAATTACAAGCTGTTTGGCCGGGCCACCTGACGCAGGGGCAACTTCGGGGCCGGAGAGTTCGGGTAGATCGCTCATCGAAAGGTCCATTGTTTATGAAGTTCAAAGATATTGTTCATTTCCCGCCTGTTATACGGATACGGGGCGTACTGAGATAGTGATGCCACAGGATACGTGCGGCAACGCTGCGCCAGGGGCGCCAGGCTTCGCCAATGTCAGTCAATTCCGCCGGATCGGGACGCGCCGCCAGCCCCTTTATGCCGTGGGCTGCCGCCTGGAGCGCAATATCACCGACCGGCCAGACATCCGGGCGCATCAGCGCCATCAGCAGATAGACATCTGCGGTCCATGCCCCGATCCCCTTCACCTGAATCAGTTGTGCGCGCACGTCATCGTCTCCCATGCGGCCGAGCCGGTCGAGGCGGAGCGACCGGTCCAGCAGGCATTCGGATAGATGACGGATATAGCGGGTCTTCTGACGACTGACGCCAGCAGCGCGATATTCCTCATCGCGGAGCATCAGCATTTTTTCGGGGCTGAGTTCGACGGCCGTCGCCGCCAGCCGGTCATACGCCGCCCGCGCAGAAGCCAGCGAAACCTGTTGTTCGAGGATCAGCAGAACCAGTGTCTCAAACCCGCGCGGACGCCGCCAGATCGGCGGTTTCCCGAATTTCGCGATGACCGCGCCCAGATCGGGGTCGCGGTGTGTTAGTATGGTTAACGCTTTGTTAAACGTCGCAAGGGTAAGTCGGCTGTTCATCGGAATAACCCGGCTGCTGGTGGATCTCGCCGCCCTGTCCCCACGACGTAAATTCGATCTCATAGAAATGATAATATGGCAAAAAGTAAAACGGCATCAGAGGTAACACGGTTCGCACCAAGCCCGACCGGTTACCTTCACATCGGCCACGCCTTTTCGGCGCTGACCGCCTATCACGCCCGCGGCAAGGGCGGATCATTTCACCTGCGTATCGAGGATATCGATCCGGTGCGGTGCAAGGATGAATTTACCGACGCGATACTCGAAGACCTGAAATGGCTCGGGCTCGAATGGGAAACACCGGTACGCAAGCAGTCCGATCATATGGCGGATTATGAAAAGGCGCTGCAGAAACTGACGCTGAAAGGGCTACTCTATCCCTGCTTCTGTACCCGGACGGAAATCAAGGCAGAGATTGTCAAGTCCGGACACGCGCCGCACGGTCCTGACGGGCCGGCCTATCCGGGCATCTGCCGCAATTTGTCTGACGAAAAACGCGAAGATCGCATGGATGACGGCGAGGCATATGTCCGCCGGATCGATATGAAAGGCGCGACTGCCATCGCCGGCCCGCTGGGCTGGAAGGATCTCGGTATGGGCATGAACAAGGCCCAGCCGGAAAAATTCGGCGACGTCGTCCTGGCGCGCAAGGATGTGCCAACCAGCTACCATCTCGCAGTCACAGTCGACGACCACCTGCAGGGGGTCACCCTTGTCACCCGCGGTGCCGATCTCGCGCCGTCGACGGATATCCACCGCCTGTTGCAGGGACTTCTGAGCTACACCCCGCCTGCTTATCACCACCACCGGCTGATCAAGGACACGACCGGCAGGCGACTGGCAAAGCGCGACCAGGATATGAGCATCCGGGCGCTGCGCGAATCCGGCTATACACCGGAAGAGGTTGTCGCAATGTCGGGTTTCGAGGGCTGACCCTGATATCTGAGCCGCAGACGAACTGTCGCATCTCAACCGCGGTCAAAAATCTGTTACAAATCATCGATAGACAGATGTGACGTCCTGATCGCCGCGATCATGACGATTTGAACAAAGCAGATGGAAAAGACGATGGCCGACGAGGTCTCCGGCACAATCGAAAAAGCACTGGCGATCAATCTCGATCCGCTGAAATACGGCACCATCGTGGAAATCGGCGCGGGACAGGAAGTCGCTCGCTGGTTCTTCCAGGCCGGCGCTGCCGCCGGGACGGTGGCCAAGACCATGTCAGCTTACGACATGAAGTTCAGCGACGAGATTTACGGCGAATCCACGGACCGGCGCTATGTTTCCCGCCCCCGGCTGGAACGTATGCTGGAACGCGAATTCGAGCTGCTGGTGTCACGCGTCAGGGAACACCGGCCCGCCGAATCCACTTTCTTTACCTTCGCCAACACGGTGGCGGCACAGGGTTTCGAAAAACGGGAAGAATGCCACGGCTGGATGGGCGTCCGCTTCCAGACCGACCCCGACCTGCCGCCCGAAGACATCATCCTGCATGTACGCATGTTCGATGACACCAATGTCGAACAGCAGGACGCGCTGGGCATTCTGGGCGTGAACCTGATCCACGGCGCCTATTTCCATGCCCACGAACCGGAACGCCTGTTGCAGGGCCTGACGGACAACCTGAAATGGGGCCGGGTCGAGGTCGACCTGATCGAATTTCGTGGCCCGACCCTGGGCAAGATCGATAACCGCCTGATGGCGCTCGAACTGGTGAAGGCCAATCTGACGCCGGCCGTTCTGTTCGACCCCTCGGGCCGGGTCGCGATCCCGTCGGAAGCGCTGTACAAGCGCAGCGTGCTCGGTATGCGCGGCGAGTTCCATCCCGTCATCGGCGAAGGCATGAAGCGGTTCGACCATGCCCGCGACCTGTTCGCGGAAAAATGCGCGGCCGGAAAACCGGCGATCCTGATGGCCGAGATGACCATGTCGGCCATCGTCAATGAAGGCGAGATAGACACGGCGGACTTCCTGGAACGGGTCAACGCGCTGACCGGTCTCGGCTTCCACGTCCTCATATCCGAATTTTTCCGCTATTTCCGTGTTCGCCAGTATCTGGCGCGGCACAGCCAGGAACCGGTCGCCTTCGTACTGGGGGTCGACGGGTTTTCCCGCATCATGCACGAGAAATTCTACGAAGGGCTGGAAGGCGGCATTCTCGAAGGGCTCGGGCGTTTATTTCCCCCGGGCACGACCGCCTATGTCTATCCGGAACACGTCGAAGACGTGCTGATTACCCTCGACGACATGCCGATGGCAGAACACTTGCAGCCGATCGTCACCTATCTTCGCGAACGCGGCCAGGTCGTCGCAGTGGACGATTTCTAGGACCTCAGTCCCTTCAGAATAACCTCGTAATCCGGATGTTCCGGCGGCATCACGCCGTGTCGGATACAGAAATCGATGACTACCAGGTTGCAGTTGAACTTGAAGTCATCGGTGTCCTCCACGATCTCCAGCGCCCGGGCGGCGGGCAGCAGACGGAATTCGGCGACTTCGCCATCGGTGTTCACCGGCTGGAAATCCGCCGGCAGTTCGAGATCCCAGCAGAACATCATGTCGGGTTTCAGCCCGAGATCATTTTCCATCGTATAGGTGATAGCGCCGACCGGGATGGCGGCACGGGCAAGATGTTCGGGCACCCCCGCCTCCTCGCCTGCTTCCTTGATGACGTTTCCCTTCAGCGTCAGCCCGACGGGCTGACCGCCGGCGATCATGTTGTCGAGCTGGCCGGGACAGACGGGGCGGTCATCGGCCCGCGTCGCGATCCAGAGTTTTACATCATTGCCGTCGCGCACGAAGCCGTTGACGTGAACGCCATAGGCCCGGCACCCCAGGAATGCCGCAGCCGCCCGTTCGATCTCGAACACATAGGGCCCACCCCACTGCCCGCCGACTGGATAGGCCTCGTCGCGCCAGCCGGTAATAACGCCGTCATCGGCGAGAGACCGCAAGACACGGCCAACCGCGACAGTCCGGTCTTCATAGCTGTTCAATCCGTCAACGAGACCGACACTGTCGGCATTCAGCGTGAAAACATCGGCGAAACCTTCCAGACGGGCCATATTCCGTCGCCGGATATGACCGACCGTCCGGCCATCAACGATAAAGGGCGTATAGGCGGCCATGTCATGGGTATTGCAGCGGGCGATGTGGTCGAGGACACTCATATCTGGACGCGTCTTTCAGGCGTGTTTTCGGGGTAGGCAGAATCGGGAAAAGAACATGCTGAAACTCTATCACGGGACGACATCGGTATGCGCGGCCAAGGTGCGCCTCGTGTTGTACGAAAAAGGGATGAGCTTCGAGAGCGAAATTCTGAACCTGCAGCAGGGTGACCAGCACAAGCCCGACTATCTGAAACTAAACCCGAAAGCCGTGGTCCCCACCCTTGTGGACGACGCGCGGGTAATCACCGAATCATCCGTGATCATGTTCTATCTCGACGAGATCCAGCCCGACCCCCCGCTGATGCCGGGTGAACCATGGCGTCGCGCCCAGACCCGCTTGTGGATGAAACGGGTCGATGAATTCCTCCATCCCGGCTGCACGACGGTGACCTTTGCCACCGCCAACCGGAAGCATTTTCTGGAAACCATGACACCGGAACAGCGCGAGGAGCGCTATGCCCGCAACCCGAATGCCGAACGCCGCGCCATCCAGCGCGACTGTATCGAACACGGGCTCGATGCACCGCGGGTCGGCACGGTGGTGAAACAATACGATGAAGCCTTTGCCGATATGGAACGCCAGCTCGACGACATGAAATGGCTGTCGGGCCGTGATTTCGGCCTCGCCGATATCTGCATGATCCCCTATGTGAACCGGCTGTCATTAATTGCCATGGACAGCCTGTGGACCCGCAACCGCCCCAACGTCACCGACTGGTTC
>CAJQLI010000152.1 GCA_905479125.1 uncultured Alphaproteobacteria bacterium
GATGCGCTCGTCCGAAGCGCCGAGCCTGAAAAAGCTGCCGAGCGAGTATATCACCGACATGTACTACACGACCCAGCCGATGGAGCGGACCAACATGGACCTGCTCGAAGGCACGTTCAAGGCAATGAAAGCAGAAACTCAACTTCTTTACGCAAGTGACTGGCCTCATTGGGATTTTGATGCGCCAAGCAGCGTCTATGACCTGCCGTTTCTAGATGATGACGCGAAGAAGAACATCATGGGCCGCAACGCCGCAAGACTGTTCGGCGTGCCCGATCCGACGGCCTGAGAAAGGGAGATAAGTCGATGATTACTGTCCTTGTAACCTACAAACTACCTGCCGGGATGGACCGGGCCGCAGCCGCCAAGCTGTCCGAAGATACCGCCCCCAAATTTCAGGCGCTGGCCGGTCAGGGGCTGCGCACCAAGCATTTCCTGTACCAGGAAGCCGCCGGGCTCGGCGGCGGGTTCTATGCGTGGGAGACGCGCGGGCAGGCGGAGGCGTTCCACTGCGAAGCATGGCTCGATTCCATGGAAGAACGCATGGGCTCGCGCCCCGAACTGACGTTCTTCGAGACCGCGGTGTTGGTGGATAACACCACGGGCGAGGTGCAGGTTCAGGCGGCTTAAGCGCTTTTTGCGGGAATACTGGACCCCGGGACAAGCCCGGGGTGACAATTGGTTTTGTAGGGTAGGAAGTTCTAACTCGGTGTCATCCCGGCCTTGTGCCGGGATCCAGTTGGACCTTTCTGATGGCATATTTCGTCTACATCATGGCCAGCAAGCGTAACGGCACGCTCAATGTCGGCGTGACGAATGATCTGGCGAGGCGGGTGCACGAACACCGGATTGGCGCAGTTGACGGTTTCACAAAGAAACACAACGTGAAAAGGCTCGTCTGGTACGAGACGCATAGTGATGTCGAGGTCGCAATCGCGCGCGAGAAAACCATCAAGCGGTGGCGGCGCAGGTACAAGCTGTACGTGATCGAGCAGATGAACCCGGACTGGGACGATTTGTATGAGACGTTAAACCAGTAGGTCTGGATCCCGGCACAAGGCCGGGATGACAATCAGTTGGCTAGGACGCTCACAACACTCTCGGTGTCACCCCGGATTTATTCCGGGGTCCAGTCCCCCCCCCTAACGCTTCTGCCGCACCTGGCTGAGCAGGTCGTTCAGCGTTTCGTCATCCTTGCCCATGGGTTTCACGCGGCTGAACTTGTCGCGTTCCGCGCCGCGCCAGGTGGCGGGCTTGGTGGCGTCGATGGCGAGTTTGCCGCCGATCCGCATCACCGTGTAGTCGTCCTTCACCTGCGGGATGGAGATATCAAGCGGATGCAGCCGCGATCCGGGGAACATGTGGGTCATGGTGGCGGGGTCGCAACGGCACGCAATGGCCCACAGCACTTCCTCGGCATTGTAGATATCGACGTCTTCGTCGACCGCGATGGCGATTTTGACATGGAGGTTCGGGCCGGTCAGCGCCGAGAGCAGCGTGTCGCGGACCTGGCCGTCCCATTTGGCCTCCATCTGGATGATCATCATGAACTGCGACGCCCAGGGCGGCACAAAGACATCGAGGATGTTGGTATTGCCGTGGGTTTCCTTCAGCCGGTTGTAATAGGTGGCTTCCATCGGCAGCGTGATCAGCGGCTGGTGATCGGTGAACCAGGTCGCCTGCATATGGCGGAAGATCGGATCCTTGCGATGGGTGATGCCGGTGATCTCGAAAACCGGGGCAGGGCCCTCGGCACCGGCGCCGAAGGTGGTGAATTCGCCGAACGGGCCTTCGGGCGCGCGGTCATGCGGATGCACCAGCCCTTCGATGACCACTTCGGCATGGGCCGGGACTTCCAGATCGATGGTGTCGGCCATGATCATTTCGATATCTTCGCCGAGGATGCCGGCACCGTATTCTAGTTCGTCGAAATCCTCGTGCTTGCCGGACCAGTTCGACATGATTTCGTATACCGGGTGCAGGCCGATCGCGAAGGCCATGGGCATCGGTTTGTCCATGGCGACGTATTTCATGTAATGGGCGTAATTGTGCCGCGCCGCCATCCAGAACGTGGCCTTCTGCGGGTCGTCGGTCAGCATCATGCGGATGATGGCCTCGTTGCGGATGCCTGTTTCCGGGTCTTTCGTGATCGTGATGCCGGAGCCGAGGTAGCGCCCGCCATCGCCGTGACTGTGCTGCGGGATCGGCAGGGCGTGCAGATCGATATCGTCGCCCAGCATTTTGACCTCTTTGACCGGGCCGTCCTCGACCATCACGGACTTGCCGCGCTTGGTCGCCATCTGTTCGGCAAGATAGGGGCAGACCTCGTTGGCTTTATCGAGGCCGAAGGCCGCAGCCTGTCCGGCGCGGTCCTTGATCAGGATGTCGGTCAGGCGCCAGTCCGGGAAGCCTGACATGTTGTGGAACATCAACGGGCCCTGGCTTTCCGAGCACAGGTAACCGACCTGGGTCAGCGGATCGACTTCATCGTGGATATGCAGCATCCGGTTGTCGACGGATTCGAGAAAAGTACGGAGTGAATGCGGCATGTCTGATGGTCCTCTGTTTGCTTTTACGGATAAGAATATAGCGGATGATGCGCGGGGTGCATCCCCCTCAATATTTGTTTGTGTACATACAATTGAATTGATAGGATTAATCATGGGCAAAATTGTTTTAAGCTTAAAATAAATGGTGACCAGCCGGCCGGGCCGGTTTATGATCCGCCCGGTAAAACAGAATTCGAACGGCCCGCACCCGGCGGGGCCGTGGACAGCGAAAGGAATGACAGATGGCGACAGACGCAGGCGGACACTCACCGCGTAAATGGGGCACTTTCAACTGGGAAGACCCGATGGCGCTGGACGGCCTCCTGACCGAGGAAGAGCGTATGGTGCAGGAAACTGCGCGCCAATACGCCCAGGACAAGCTGATGCCGCGGATCGTCGACGCCTATAACGAGGAACGCGAAGATCCCGACCTGATCCCCGAAATGGGCGAGCTCGGCCTGCTGGGGCCGACGATTAACGGCTATGGCTGCGCCGGTGTGTCCTATGTCTCATACGGTCTGATCGCGCGCGAAATCGAAAAGGTGGATTCGTCCTACCGCTCGACGCTGTCGGTTCAGTCCAGCCTCGTGATGTGGCCGATCTATAATTACGGCACCGAAGCCCAGCGTGAAAAATACCTGCCCAAGCTCGCCAGCGGCGAGTGGGTCGGCGCGTTCGGCCTGACAGAGCCCGATCACGGCTCCGATCCGGGCGGGATGAAAACACGCGCCAAGAAGGTTGATGGCGGCTACAGCATCAGCGGCGCAAAGATGTGGATTTCGAACTCGCCGCTTGCCGACGTATTCGTTGTCTGGGCCAAAGACGATGAAGGCACTATCCGCGGGTATATCCTTGAACGCGGCATGGAAGGCCTGTCGACGCCCAAGCTGAAGAACAAGCTGAGCCTGCGGGCATCGACGACCGGCGAAATCGTGATGGATAACGTCTTCGTGCCGGATGAAAACTGGCTGCCGGAAGCACGCGGCCTCGGCGGACCGTTCGGTTGCCTGAACAACGCGCGTTACGGCATTGCCTGGGGCGCGCTCGGCGCCGCGGAATTCTGCTGGCGCGCGGCCCGTGAATACGCACTGGAGCGCACCCAGTTCGGCAAGCCGCTGGCATCGTTCCAGCTGGTACAGAAAAAGCTCGCCGACATGCAGACCGATATCTTCATCGGCTACCAGTCCTGCCTGCAGATGGGCCGGATGATGGATGAAGGCACCTGTTCGCCGGAGCTGATCTCGATGCTCAAGCGTAATTCCACCGGCAAGGCCCGCGATATCTGCCGCGATGCGCGCGATATTCATGGCGGCAACGGCATCACCGACGAGTATCACGTGATGCGCCACATGATGAACATGGAAACCATCTTCACCTATGAGGGCACGCACGATATCCATGCGCTGATCCTCGGACGGGCACAGACGGGCATTCAGGCGTTCTTTTAGGCCACCGATTAGTTCAGAATAAAGACGGGCGGGTTTTCGGATCCGCCCGTTTCTGCGTTTTACATCCCAACACGTTCGGAAATGCACATGACCCAGCCTTTGGACCACATCCGCGTCCTTGATATGAGCCGTATTCTGGCCGGCCCCTGGTGCGGACAGACTTTCGCCGATCTCGGTGCAGAAGTGATCAAGATCGAGCGCCCGGGCGTCGGCGACGACACCCGCGGTTGGGGGCCTCCCTTCATGAAAGACAAGGACGGCGTTGAGACCGAAGATGCGGCATATTTCCTCGCCGCCAATCGGGGCAAGAAATCGGTCACCGTCGATATCACCAAGCCCGAGGGCCAGGACCTGATCAGGCGGCTCGCGTCGGAATGCGACGTATTACTGGAAAACTATAAAGTAGGCGGGCTGAAGAAATACGGGCTCGATTATGACAGTCTGAGCAAGGTAAACCCGCGGCTGGTCTATTGCTCGATCACCGGGTTCGGTCAGACCGGGCCCTACAGCCCGCGCGCCGGCTATGA
Source organism: uncultured Alphaproteobacteria bacterium (assembly GCA_905479125.1). Taxonomy (GTDB): domain Bacteria; phylum Pseudomonadota; class Alphaproteobacteria; order MPNO01; family UBA830; genus CAXBCP01. The sequence continues at coordinate 4,525 of CAJQLI010000152.1, forward strand.
CTTCCTGATTCAGGCGATGGGCGGGCTGATGAGCGTGACCGGCGAGAAAGAGGACATGCCCGGCGGCGGACCACAGAAAATCGGTGTCGCCCTGTCGGATATCCTGACCGGGCTCTATACCACCATCGGTGCGCTGTCGGCGCTGGCGTATCGCGACAAGACGGGCAGGGGACAGCATGTCGATATGGCGCTGCTCGATGTCACCATTGCATCGACTGCCAATCAGGCGATGAATTACCTGGTTACCGGCAAGGCGCCGACCATGATGGGCAACGCGCACCCGAATATTGTGCCCTATGAAGCCTACAAGGCGGCCGATCACTATATCATTCTGGCGACCGGCAATGACGGCCAATACCAGCGTTTCTGCGACGTTGCGGGCCGCCCCGACCTTGCCACGGATGAACGCTTCGCGACCAACCGGAACCGGGTTGGAAACCGGGATGTGCTGGGGCCGATCCTCAATGAAATCATCGCCGCCAAACCGCGCAGCTTCTGGCTTGAAGAGCTTGAAAAGGTCGGCGTGCCCTGCGGGCCGATTAACAACCTGGAACAGGTATTCGACGATGTTCACGTGCAGGCGCGCGGCGCACGTCAGGAAGTGGAGCACCCGGTCGGTGGCGCTATCCCGACGGTGGCCAACCCGATCCGCCTGTCCGAAAGCCCCATTGAATATGATCGCCCGCCGCCGGTACTCGGTCAGCATACGGATGACGTGCTATCGGATGTGCTGTCTCTCGATCCGGCTGAAATCGCCGCTTTACGTGATAAAGGCGCAATCTAGCCCCCGGCCGGGAGTGCTCCGGTCTTGACAGGTCCGGTGGCCTCGACCATCGTTTGTGTACGAACAATTCAGGATTCTACCCAATGGGATGGCGCGCTGCCGACCGCACCGAACAGACGTTGAAGGCTCAGAATGACGATGCTGGTGAATACCTGCTGGAAAACCAGGTTGGGCATCTGCTTCGGCGTGCGCATCAGCGCCATACCGCGATCTTTCAGGCGACTATCGGTGATCAGCAACTGACACCGCTGCAATTCGCGGCGCTCATGAAGCTCGCCGATGTCGGGGAAGCATCCCAGAACCATCTGGGCCGTCTGACGGCAATGGATGCGGCGACGATGCAGGGCGTCATAAAGCGGCTGATCGCGCGCGACCTTATCGCGCGGCGCCCGGACCCGGATGATCGCCGCCGGTTGCTGCTGACCCTGACTGAAGCAGGCGTTGCCCTTGTCGACGTTGCAACCGCCCGTGGACACCAGATTTCGGATGAAACACTGGACCCGCTGTCACCGGCGGAGCGAGAGACGTTTCTCAAACTCCTGAGCCGTCTTTCCGGTTAGGTCGACTACCCCGTCAAAAGAAAACGGCGGCCCGTTATGCAAAGGGCCGCCGTTTTGTCACCTGATGCGCCGTTTTCTACGCAGCTCTGACTTTTTCCATGAAGCCTTCGACAGCAGTTTTCAGCTTGTTGGACTCGTCGCTCAGCAGTTTCGCGGATGACAGAACCTGGCCGGCCGCGGTGCCGGTCTCGCCTGCGGCCTGGCTGACGGACGTGATATTGATATTCACCTCGTCCGACGCCGCGGAAAGCTGCTGAATGTTGTTGGAGATTTCCTGGGTGGAGGCACCCTGTTCTTCGACTGCCGCGGCAATGGTCGATGCGATTTCGTCAACGGAACGGATCGTGTAGCTGATAGACCCGATCGCGGTTGCCGCTTCGCTGGTTGCGCCCTGGATGGCGGAAATCTGCGAACCGATATCGTCGGTGGCCTTTGCAGTCTGATCGGCCAGCGATTTTACCTCGGTGGCGACGACGGCAAACCCTTTGCCGGCTTCACCCGCACGCGCCGCCTCGATCGTGGCATTCAGCGCCAGCAGGTTTGTCTGACTGGCGATGTCGTTGATCAGTTCGACAACCTCGCCGATCTTCGTTGCTGCCTCTTCCAGGCCCTGTACCTTGTTATTGGCCATTTCGGATTCGGATACGGCCGAGCGGGTGACCTTGGCGCTTTCCGCGACCTGGCGCGTGATTTCCTGGATTGAAGAGGAAAGCTCCTCGGTTGCGCTTGCAACTGTCTGGACATTCGTCGTGGCTTCTTCCGATGCCGCGGCGACTGTTGCGGATTGCGAGCTGGTTTCTTCGGCGGTGGCGCTCATCGTGTTGGCGGCGGTCTGCATGTCCGATGCGGCACCCGATATCTTGCTGACGACACTGCCGACATCCGCTTCGAAAGTTGCTGCAAGGTCCAGCATTTCCTGGCGCCGGGCCGCTGCGGCCTGTTCTTCTGCATCTCGCTTTGCCTGTTCAGCTTTTTCTTCGGCGGCATGCTGTTCTGCTTCACGTTGTTTTTTTACACGTTCAGCCTCGCGCTCTTTTTCGGCCATTTCGGCTTCAAGCTGGCGGGTTTTTTTCATCGTGTCACGAAATCCGCTTAAAGCGTTGGTGACCGCACCGATCTCGTCGTTGTTACGGGCTGAGATCTCGATATCGAGATTTCCTGCCTGCAGGTCTGCGACGGTGCTGATCACATCACGTAGCGGGCGTGCAATGTTCCGGGTGATGAGCAGCCAGGCCAGGATTGCTGCGCCAAATACAGCCGCAATTGAGACGATGATCAGTAACTGGATGGCGGCCTTTTCGTCTTTCTCTGCCGTGTGGGCGGCATGGGAGGTGAATTTGATCATCTCGACGACGAGGCCTTCGAGCTCGTGCGTTAGCTGTTTTTCTTCCTTCTCGATCGTCGCGAGCAGCTTGGTGGCAGCGGCCGCGTTATTGGCTTTGAGCAAGTCAAAGGATTCATACACGTGCTTGTCGTATCCGGCGTGGTGAACTTTGACCACTTTCAGCAGGTCGGAAACATGCTTGAATTCTTTTGTCTCTTTCGCTGTTGCAGCAGTGTCGATCGCGGTTTGGGCTAGTTTCAGGCCTGTTTCGATCTCTGCGTTCACTTTGTCTGAAAGCTTTTTGAATTCCTTGGCCGATTCCTCGAACTTGGCGCGTTCCGTAGCGTCGCCGTGCATCTTCTCACCATGTCGGGCCGCACGCTCGAAGCTGATCGCCTGTTCGAGTTGGTGGAGCGTAATCTTGGTGACGATTTCCGTGAGCGGTACATCCCGTTCGGCGATCCCGATGATCTGTTGGCCGATGCTGCCCATCTTGGTAATGCTGAACGCGGATACACCGACAAGGGCAATGAGGCAGAGCCCCACGATAGAGCCGATCTTGGCACCTACGCTGAAGGCCCGTCCGCGTTTGGCTTTTTCAGCGGGCTCGGTTTCCGTTACTTCAGGAGAAGTTGTTTCGATATTGGCTTCGCCGAGGGTGTCATTTTCCGGGTGTGCGGTATCGGTATTCATAATCGTGCTCACTTTTTAACTGCCATCACAATACTGAGTCTGAAAATCGTCGGTTGTTGTTCGTTCTGCCGCGCTGATCATTCAACAATCCACACGGTTTTAATGCGGAATGGGCGTCAGCTCTGAGCCGAGAACACTAGGAAGATACGAACATTATATTAAGGAGAAATTAATACGATTAAAAATGCATATGTATGCATCAATATTGTATTACACTTAAATTTGGTAGGTGAATACTTGTTAACCGTTTCTCGAGTTGTCCAGCGCGGCGATCATTTCGGCGGGGCTGACAAATTTCCGGCGCGGAGCGCCTTCAGGGGCGGCTTCGACCTCTAATCGGTCGATAACCTGCCAATCGGCAAAGCTGACAATACGGATGCCGCGCTCGGCCAGCAGCGTGTCGATCCCGCCAATTCCCGCGCGGCCGCCGGCGTCATACTCGGCGACAATCCTGTCGACGACTTCGAGGGAATCGTTTTTGTTCGTGCCAATGGTGCCCGATGCACCCCGTTTCAGCCAGCCGACGGCATAAATCCGGTCGGAGACCTTGCCGTCTTCGTTCTCGACGATGCCCCATTTGTCGTTGAAAGGCAGGTTGTCTATGGGGAACGCGCGCGAGCCGATACAGGTGATTACGAGCTGGCAGGGAATATCATAGGTTTCGCCCGTGCCGTGCACTTTGCCCTTTGAATCGACGGTCGTGCGCTCAACCCGCACGCCTTCCACCCGGTTACGGCCCAGAATTTCGACAGGGGATGCGTAAAATCCGAAATGAACCTTTTTTGACTTGCCCTCGGGGCTGACATCGAGGAATGATCGCATGGTTTCTATGTTTTTTTCGCGCAGCCGCAGGTCCCTGTCGGACATGTAATCGGCGACGATACGGCCGGGCAGGTGGTCCGGGTTCATTACCGGGGCTGCGTTTTCCAGCTCGCCCATTTCGCGCAGTTCGACATTGGTGAAAGACGCTTCCACCGGGCCGCGCCGGCCGAGCATGTGCACATCGGTTATCGGGGACGCATGCGCCGCGTCGGCGGCATAGGGTACCAGGTCCGTGACCGACATTTCCGATGAAGTCTTTGCGAGCACCCGGGCGACGTCGAGCGCCACATTGCCGACGCCGATAATAACAGCGGCGTCGACATCGAGGTCGGGGTTCAGGTCCTTGAAATCCGGATGGCCGTTATACCAGCCGACAAACGCGTTGGAGCCGAAGACGTTCGGCAGATCTTCACCGTCAACGCCGAGCCGGTTATCGTGCGGTGCGCCATAGGCAAGCACCACGGCATCGTAGATTTCCAGCAGTTCGGGGATCGACACGTCCCGGCCGACCTCGACATTGCCGAGATAGCGCACGCGGTCGTGGCCCAGCGTGCGCTCATAGGCTTTGGAAACGCGCTTGGTTTTCTGATGATCCGGGGCAACGCCGCCGCGAATGAGGCCGAACGGTGAGGGCAGGCGTTCAATCACGTCCACCCGGCAATCCGGGTCCTTGTCGAGCAGGCCCTGTGCGGCATACATCCCGCCGGGACCGGATCCGACAACCGCTATGGTACGGTTCATTGTGAAGCCCTCATCCGAACGTTTCCCGTGTCTTTGCGACATCTGATAACAATTATCATAGCGACTGCCGGGCGGGAGAAAAGGGCAGGCGGCAAATCGCTTTTCAGGCCCCGCTTATTAAAGCTTTTTCGGTGCAAGCGGGGCGCCTTCGGCCATCGCCTCGATCTTGGCCCATGGTGATGCTCTACCTGAATTCCGGCCTGTGATACCATTGGGGAAATGAAGGACAGCGCGATGACCGAGAACGTTACCTATCTTTCGCCCAACGGCCAGAATGTCTCATTCGGTACCGGCACCGTTACACGGATGCTGGTGGGGACGATCAACGGTGTTGTCACATTGGACCGCAGGCTGCGCGGCAAGCCGTGGGTGGAAAGCGCCCGCGGCCTGAAAGGGTTGCATATCGGGGCGCTGCTCTGCGAGCCGGGCTCGGGAAAGCTGTTTGCCGGCTGCCACGCCGATGGCGGGCTTTGGGTCAGCGATGATGGCGAAGGGGTGGAGTGGCGGCGGCTTGCGGTCGGCCTGTCGCATGAGCATATCTATGCGCTTGCCATGCGTGAAAACAGCGGCGTGGTGTCGCTGTTTGCCGGAACATCGCCGGCCGCGTTGTACCGAAGTGACGATCTTGGTGAAAGCTGGTCTGAAATTTCTTCTCTGCGCGACGTGCCAGGGTCTGATGACTGGACATTCATTCCCCCGCCGCACCACCCGCACGTGAAGAACATCATCTTTCATCCCACCGAGCCGGAGACGTATTTCGTACTCGTCGAGCAGGGCGCGTTGCTGAAGACGACAGATGACGGTGCGACGTGGACGGAGCTCGATGCCTATGTCTCCGAAACGGATAAGTCCTGGCGTGAAGTACACCGCCTTATGATCCACCCGCAGACGCCGGACCTGATGTATCTGGCGACCGGGGAGGGGCTGTATCGCACCCGCGATGGCGGTCAAACCTTTGATAACGTACATCATCGCGGTCAGCGTATGGGCTATCCGGAATTCCTGTTTCTCGACCCCAGCGACCACAAGACAGTCTGGATGGGTGGTTCGCACCTGAACCCGACGGAATGGTTCAAGGATGGGATCGCGGATTCAACAGTTCTTCAGAGCCGCGACCAGGGCAATAGCTGGACCGAACCCAATGCAGGTTTCCCCAATCCTGTTATCGGCGCGTTCGAGGCGATGAGCATGCATCTGTGGTATGGCGGCATGATGCTGGTGATCGGCACCGCCACCGGCGAGATCTGGGCGACCGACGACTTCTGCCGCTCCTGGGTCTGTCTTGATGACGACGTGCTGCCGCTGTCGAAGGAAGACCATCACCTGCCGTTCATGTCGGACGAAGACCGTGCGGCGGCGATGGCGGAGCGGGGCCTTTAGACGGCAGGGATTTATAGCGTTTTTCAGCTCTTGCGAAAATTGACCAGTGCGACGCCTGCCAGGATCAGCGCGATGGCGCCCCAGACGAACAGGCTGAAGGTTTCGCCCAGCAGCAGCACTCCGAAGGCGACGCCGAACCCGACAGACATGAAATTTGCCTGACTCATATAGGTTGGCCCGGCGATGCGGATCAGCTCGAAAATGGCGTAGAAATTGACAGCAGCGATAATGGAATGCGCCAACAGGGCCTGTTCACCGGTCGAGAGCGGCCATCCCGGCGTTTGGAATTCGCCAAGGGCGAGAGCCAGCGGGAGCGCAAAAAAAGCTGCGGCAAACAGAGTTCCGCTCGAAAGCGTTATCGAATTGACGTTTTTCGGACGGGATTTTTCCGATAATGCGACATAGGCGATGGCGTGCAACAGCGGTGCTCCGAACCCGATCAGCACCCAGATTGCCAGTGACTGGTCGGGCAGGCTCGATTTTGGCAGCACGATCAGCAGAACACCGGCAAAACCGATCAGGATGCCGGTGGCCCGCAGCCACAGGAACTTTTCTATGCGCACAAGCAGGCTGATAAGGTAGGTGAAAATCGGGACGAAGGCCATGATGACCGCCATGATCCCAACCGCGAGTTTCCCCTGGACCGTATACAGGATCATGTTTGCCAGCGTGAACCGGACAAGCCCGAGCTTCAGGTAGTAGGGAAGGTCTGCGCGCGCAAACTTTGGCCGTTTGCCGCGGATCATACCGGCAAGAAACAGCCAGCCGCCCGATAGCAGCGTGAACCAGAACAGGTAACTTACCGGTCGCACACCGTCTGTGACCGCGATTTTGATGAGCACAAAGAAACTGCCCCAGAGTGCGCCGATCAGGAACAAAAGGGCGACGGGCACAAGGGAGCGGGGCGTTACAGGCGGCGTCTGGGGAACTGGCGGCGTTGAGGAGGTCATGTTGGTGCGGAGGATATCACCCGGGCGGGCTTGGTGGAGAATCGTCGCCGCATGAATGCGTTGTTCAAAGCGGTGCATGGCGGTAAGAAAGGTTAAGGTTATAGTATCACTAGTGAATATCCCGAATCCGGCGGTTTGAGGTTCTTATGAGCGAAACAGCGGTTCGAAATGCAGATATCCTTCTCATCGAGGATAACGAGGGCGATGTTCTTCTGACCAGCACGGCGTTTGCCGAGGGGAAGGCGCAGCACAGGCTGCATGTCTGCAGAACTGGTGAAGAGGGACTGGCGTTCCTTCGGCGCGAAGAAGAGTTCGCTGACGCACCGCGGCCCGATCTGGTGATGCTGGACCTGAACCTGCCCCGGATGACCGGCCACGAAGTTCTTCAGGACATAAAGGAAAGCGACTCCCTGCGCGAAATACCGGTCGTCGTAATGACCAGTTCAAACGCGGAGACGGACGTCCTTCGGTCTTATCGCCTGCACGCCAACAGCTACGTCGTAAAGCCGGCCAGCATGGATGAGCTGATTGAGATCACCAATGCGATCGAAGCATTCTGGTTCAGGGTCGTCAAAACACCGAAATTCTGAACCCCGGCAAACTGCCGGGTTGTCCCTAGTTGGAGAACGCGCCGCCGAACATGTCGGGCGTAACGATCAGGGCGAGACCGAGCGCCATCAGGGCCTTTGCTGCCGGAGGTGGCGCTTTCTGCGGCCCACCTGCCGTTGGAGCGGTAGATGCGGGTGTGTCCATCCTGCGGATAGCGGTCACGTTTCGGCTCTCGACCGGGATCGCCACCGGTACGGTCTCGGCGATCTGAACCTGTGCGGGTTCAGGCCGTAGATCGGCTGCCTGTGCTGGTTGTGCTGTGATGGTGGCGAGCAGTATCGCCGCCAAAAGCGCCTTCGTGTATTTCATCATTTACCTACCCTTCGTCGGATGCGGAGAAACTCAAACTCGCGCCGGACGGTACTCAAATACTCAACTCTACTAGTTAGTTAATGTCATACTAATGTATTCACAAGGAATAGATACCGCAGAATTCCAGGGGTCCCAAAATTGACACAGGCCCGTGCAAGGCTGGAAAAGGCGGCTGGTGCGCTTTCCGTCTGTCGGCGTAGACTCGGTGCTGAACAGTCAAAAATTGTCATCATCGGGAGGCATTCAACGATGTCTGTGAACGAGACGGCCACCTATTACATGGTGGAAATGGATTACCCGCATGAAACTGCGGCGCAGCGTGAAACGTTCGATGCCTATTACTGGCGGCATATCGACATGCTGCTGACCATTCCGGGGTTTATGACGGCGCAGCGCTTTCATTGTGCCGATACGGACAGGGCGCCGTTCCTGGCGCTCTACCGGCTTTCGGGCCCGGAAGTGCTGACGTCCGAGGCATATATGTCCAAGGCGGGCCGCATGTCGGTTCACCCGGATTTCCGTGAATACATATCGGACTGGGACCGCAACCTTGTGCAGGGGAGCGCAGACGGTGGCGAAAAAGGTGGCGAAGAAGGTGGCGGGGCGGCTAAGGACGGGCCGGATCTCGCCACCGCGATGGATGACACGCTTGTCCTGATCGACCGGCTCACACCGGAGGCAGCGCCTTTAGCCGATGGTATCGCAGCGCTGGACGTTATCGGCCTGGACCGGACGATTGCGCAGCGCGGTGTTGTTGTGGACAGGACCGCAGCCGTGCCGGCGCCCCGGGAAGGATGGGCGGTCAGGGTTTGGCAGCCGATCCACGCGGTGCGCATACCGGCATAACCGGCACTGGTCGCGGAAGTCGGATTATCGACGCAGCGCCACGCCCGTTCATGCCGTCGGTGGAAAGCCTCAGTTCCCGGGCTTTTTCGCCATGGCCAGCCCCTTACCGGCAGCTTGATAGGCGATCGCGATATCACCCTTTATGCAGGCTGCTTTCGCGGCACCGAGCACACGCAGGATTTCCCGCCGCTGGTCGCCCTTTGTCTTGCGGGCGACAGACCGTTCCAGTTCCGCGACATGGCGGACGCACTGATTGATCTCGTCACTATTGGCGAGAGCGGGGCTGTTGATGGAAAGGCTGAGGGGAAGAATAAATGCGGCGCCAACGAGGGCGGAAATCGCATACTTTTTCATAACTCTACTCACTTACTAATCGCGTACTAAACACAATTTATGCCGGATGATGACTGTCAGGCGGCGTCGCTTACACTAATAAGTTTAGGCATGCCCGGACGCCAATACAATCAAAAACGATTCGGTGTCATTTGGCTATTTCTGTAAAATAAAATTTATATAAATCAATATTTTAAAGAATAATATTGATGTTATTTACGAGGCATGGATTGATGTCTGCACGTTGGATTGGGCCGATATAAAAGTAGAATTAAATTATCTGACTCAATTTATCAGTGTGTTACATGTGTATTGCGAATCCACTGACCCGGTAATAAAAAACCCGGCGAAGCCTGTGCTCCGCCGGGTTTGTAATGTCTGCCGATAAGGCAACCGTATCGAAGCGCTTACGCCCCTTCTTCCACCGTCCAGGTACGTCCCTTGCGCAGCATATCGTTCAGGCTGCCGGGCGGGTTGGCTTCGGTGACTTCCCTGAGCTGCTCGTGCACGGCTTCGTCAAAGGCCTTGGCCGGGTTGTTGTAGAGCACCCCGAGCGCAACCGGGAATTCCGGCTGTTTCATGTCGGCCAGCATCATGGCGAGGATCTTGTTGGTCTCGTCATGGATCAGGATATCAGCCTCGGTCACACCGTTTTCACCGATGGTGACGGCCTGGATGCCGAAACCGTCATCGCTTTTGGCGAGGCCCTTGTTGCTGTCGGCACCGAAAATCAACGGCTTGCCGTGTTCGACCGAGATCGAATTGTCGCTGACCACCTTCTTGTTGGTCCAGCCGTCAAACGCGCCGTCGTTATAAACGATGCAGTTCTGGATGATTTCGACCAGGGAGGCACCCTTGTGGGCATGGGCGGCTTTGAGAACGCCCGGCATCTGTTTCTGGTTGGTGTCGAACGTCCGCGCGACGAACCGGGCACCGGCGCCGAGCGCCAGGCTGAGCGCCGTCAGCGGTGCATCGACCGAGCCCTGCGGGGTTGACGGCGAACGGGTGCCGAGCTGGCTGGTCGGAGAGTACTGGCCCTTGGTCAGGCCGTAGATCTCGTTATTGAACAGCAGCAGGTTCAGATCGACGTTGCGGCGGATGGCGTGCATGGTGTGGTTGCCGCCGATCGACAGCGCATCGCCGTCACCCATCACGACCCAGATGTCGAGGTCCGGGTTGGCGAGCTTGGCGCCGGTGGCGAGCGCCGGGGCGCGGCCATGGATCGTATGAAAGCCGTAGGAGGCCATGTAGTAGGGGAAGCGCGCCGCGCAGCCGATGCCCGAGAAAAAGACCAGCTTTTCGAGAGGTATCTGCAATTCGGCGAGCGTGCGGTGCACACCCTTGATGATGGCGTAATCACCGCAGCCGGGACACCAGCGGACTTCCTGGTCCGAGGCGTAATCGTTTGGCTTCAGCGCTTCGACAGGCGTTTCGATATTCATCAGTTTATCCTTCCACCCGCGAGCGAATCTCGCGTTCGAGGGTCGAGACCTTGAAGGGCTGACCCGTGATTTGCGTAATGCTTTCGGCATCGACGAGGAACTTGGCGCGGAGCACGTTGACCATCTGGCCGTTATTCATTTCCGGCACGATGATGCGGTCGAACTTCGACAGAAGTTCTTCCAGGTTGGCCGGGAACGGCCAGACGTGACGGATATGGATGTGCGACACGCTCAGGCCGTCTTTCACGCAGCGGCCGACCGCCTGGTTGATCGCCCCGAAGGTCGAGCCCCAGCCGACAACCGCCAGCTTGCCGCTTTCTTCGCCGGTGGCAACTGCCTGGGCCGGGATATCGTTGGCTATGCCATCGATCTTGGCGGCACGGACCTTGGTCATCCGGTGATGGTTGTCGCTGTCATAAGAGATATGACCTGAATCGTAATCTTTCTCGATGCCGCCGAGGCGGTGCATCAGGCCCGGTGTTCCGGGAATGGCCCAGTTCCGCGCCAGCGTTTTCTCGTCGCGCAGATAGGGGTGGAAACCTTCGGGGTCAGTACGGAACTCGACCGGGAACGGCTCGACATCGTCGGCATCGGGAATTTCCCAGGGCTCGGCCGCGTTGGCGAGGTAACCGTCGCTGAGGAAGATAACCGGCGTCATGTACTTGACGGCAAGGCGGACGGCCTCGATTGCGGTCTCGAAACAGTCACCCGGCGTGGCCGAGGCAACAACCGGCAGCGGCGTGTCGGCGTTCCGGCCCCAAACGGCCTGAAAGAGATCGGATTGTTCGGTCTTGGTCGGCAGTCCGGTGGATGGTCCGCCGCGCTGGACGTTGACGATGACCAGCGGCAATTCGGTGACGAGTGCCAGGCCGATGGCTTCGGTCTTGAGCGCGATGCCTGGTCCGGACGAAGATGTCAGGCCCAGCTTGCCGGCGTAGGATGCGCCGATGGCGGAGCACACGGCGGCGATTTCGTCTTCCGCCTGAAACGTGGTGACGCCATATGGCTTCAGGTTGGTCAGCGTATGCAACAGGGCAGAGGCCGGCGTGATCGGGTAGGAGCCGAGGAACAGTTCCAGCCCGGCTTTCTTGGCGCCTGCGACAAGTCCCCATGCGGCGGCTTCCGTGCCGGTGACGGCGCGGTAGGTACCGGGGACCACTTTGGCGCGGGGCACGATATAGGCTTCGACGCCGGACGGCAGTTCGACCGTTTCGGCATAAGCATGGCCGGCGTTCAGTGCCGCGATATTGGCGGCCGCGATATTGGGCAGTTTGCCGAAGCGCTGGTTCACCCAGTCAATCGTCGGCTGACGGTCGCGGTTATACATCCAGCACATCAGGCCAAGGGCCCAGAAGTTTTTGCAGCGCGTGGCTTCTTTCGACGTCACGTCACAGTCGGCAACGGCGGCGTTTGTCAGCTTGTTGATCTCGATCGCGATGACGATGTGGTTATCCAGCGAGCCGTCTTCGAGCGGGTTTTCGGTATACCCGGCGCGCGCGATGTTGCGTTCGGAAAATGCATCCGTGTTCAGGATTACGGTGCCGCCTTTGGGCACGTCCTTCAGATGCACTTTGAGTGCCGCGGGGTTCATTGCCACCAGGACGTCCGGATCGTCGCCCGGGGTCTGGATGTCGAACGACGCGAAGTTGATCTGGAAAGCGGATACGCCGAACGTGGTGCCTGCCGGGGCGCGGATCTCCGCCGGAAAGTCCGGGAAGGTCGCCAGGTCATTACCCATCAGGGCGGTGGACTGGGTGAACTGTGTGCCGGTGAGCTGCATGCCGTCGCCGGAATCGCCGGCAAACCTGATGACAACCGAGTCGAGCGCTTTACGCCCGCCGTTTTCCGTAGAGGCGACGTTTGTGGCCATGGAACCTGATCCAAATTATTTATATGTGTACGAACAAATTAAGTGGGCGTTTCTTTCCCGTCAAGCCGTGGGCGGAATGGTCGGCCCCAGAAACGCTAAATGCTGGGAATGCCAAGCAATCTCGTTACGGCGCCGGGTTTTTATATCATGGCTGCCGAGTCTTTCATCCCCAAATTGACGTGATCGCGTCGAGTCGGGCTCGAAGGGGGGGAGGCAGGGCGTCGTTCTCATCAATGAATCGAAACCACCGCTTGACAGTCCACCTGCCTCTGAAGAATAATTGTTCGTACACAAACAAATAATTCCGACAGGATTTCGAGGCACAGATGTCATCCTATTTGAGACCCACGGAACTCGATGAGGCGCTGCAGGCTCTGGCCGCGGGGGACCGTATTATTGTAGCGGGCGGTACCGATTTTTATCCCGCCCGCGTCGGCAAGCCCGTCGATGAAGATATTCTCGATGTAACGGCGATCGACGGATTGCGCCGGATCGAGCCGCGCGGGGATCATTTCCACATCGGGGCGACGGCGACCTGGACCGACCTGATCCGCGCTGACCTGCCGGACTGGTTCCGTGCCATGAAGCAGGCCGCGCGTGAAGTCGGCGGGGTGCAGATACAGAATGCGGGCACGATCATCGGGAATATATGCAATGCGTCACCTGCGGCGGATGGTGTGCCGGGACTTGTCGCGCTTGATGCCTCGGTGGTGTTGGGCTCGGTTTCCGGCGAGCGGGAAGTGCCTATTACGGAGTTCGTGCTGGGAAACCGGAAAACGGCGCGAAAGCCTGATGAAATGGTGCTCGGGCTTAATATTCCGGTCTGCGGAACGGATGCAAAGAGCGCATTTCTCAAACTCGGGGCCCGTAAGTATCTAGTGATATCCATTGTGATGGTTTCTGCGGTCCTCGAAAAGGCGGCAGACGGGACTGTGGAACGTCTGCGCATCGCCGTGGGCTCCTGTTCGGAGGTTGCAAAACGTCTGACCGCACTTGAAGCCGATCTTGTCGGAAAACCCGCAGATGGCGGCCTCGCCGCTCTGGTGACTGAAGATCACATCGCGCCGCTTTCGCCCATCGGCGATGTCCGCGGCTCTGCCGAATACCGCAGCGATGCGGCGTTGACACTTGTCCGCCGCGCTATCGCAGAACTGACGGAGTAAACATGTCCATCTCGTTTAATCTCAACGGAAAGCCCGCTGTCACCGATGCCGCTCCGGCGCGTAGACTGGCCCATGTTCTGCGCGAAGACCTCGGTTTTACGGGGACCAAGATCGGCTGCGATGCCGGCGATTGTGGCGCGTGTACGGTACTGCTGGACGGCGAGCAGGTATGTTCCTGTCTCGTCCCGGTCGCGCAGGTTGCGGACCGGGACGTGACGACGGTCGAAGGCCTTGCATCGGCTGACGGGCGACTGTCCGAGTTGCAGCAGGCGTTTCATGAATACGGCGCGGCACAGTGTGGTATCTGTACGCCCGGCATGTTGATGGCTGCCGCCGATATGTTCAAACACAACGCGACCCCCAGTGACGACCAGATAATGGACGCCATGGGCGGCGTGCTGTGCCGCTGCACCGGCTACAACAAGATCGTCGATGCGGTGAAGCATGTCGTTCAGCCGAACGGTGTCGATTTCGTCAGCCCCGATGCGGGCGGGGCCATGGGCGCGCGCACGCTGAAAACCGATGGCATACAAAAGGTCGATGGCACCGAGCTTTTCGGTGCAGATGTCGCACCTGCCGATGCGCTTTGGGCGCGGACCATCCGGTCTCCGCATCATTCGGCGACCTTCACGCTTGGCGATTTTGACGATCTGTACAAAAAATGGCCGGGTCTGGAGCGTGTGTTCACCGCGGCCGACGTGCCCGGCAATAACGGCTACGGTATTTATCCGGAAATCAAGGATCAGCCGGCCTTCGCCGACGGCCAGGTGCGTTTCAAGGGTGAAACGGTTGTCGCATTGGTGGGCACCCATGAAGCCGTCTACGGCATTCGCGATGAAGACGTGCCGATCAATTACGAGCTTCGCGAGCCGCTTTTCGGATTTGCAGGGCTGGATGACGGCGCACATCAGATGCATGACGCCAATCCCGGCAATATTCTCGCCCATGGTTATGTGAAAAAGGGCGAGGCCAAGTCCGCGATGGAAACCGCCGACGTTGTCGTCGAGGACAGCTTCGTCACTGGTTTTGTCGAGCACGGCTATATTGAACCCGAAGCGGGCTGGGCCCAGCGCGTCGGCGACCGGCTTGAGATCACGGTGTCGACCCAGGCACCCTATATGGACCGTGACGAGGTCGCCCAGATTATCGGCATCCCGAACGAGTCCGTCCGGATCATTCCGACCGCCTGTGGCGGCGGGTTCGGTGGCAAGCTGGATCTCGGTGTCCACCCGGTGATCGGCGTCGCCGCCTGGGTGCTGAACAAACCGGTGCGCTGCACCTGGACACGGATCGAATCCATGGCGGCGTCGACCAAGCGGCATCCGTCGCGCATTACTGCGCGGTACGGCTGCACGAAGGACGGCGACCTGGTTGCCTATGACATGTCCGGCGATTTCAATACCGGCGCTTATGTCTCCTGGGGGCTGACCGTGAAGGACCGTGTGCCGGTCCATGCTACTGGACCTTACTATGTGCCGCATGTTGAAGCGGCGACCCGTGCGGTATTCGCTAACGAAACCCCGGCAGGCGCCTTCCGCGGATTCGGTATTCCTCAGGCCGCTATCGCCCATGACACGCTGATGGACATGATGGCCGATGAGATCGGCATGGATATCCTCGAATTTCGCCTGCGCAATGCAATCCGAAAGGGACAGGACACGGCGACTGGTCAGGTGCTTGAATATTCGGCCGGGCTGGATCAATGCCTCGTTGCCCTGCGGGAGCCGTGGCAGAAGGCACGTGCGGCCGCCGAGAAATTCAATGCCGAGTCTGACGGCGTGACCCGTCGGGGCGTTGGCCTTGGCTGCATGTGGTACGGCTGTGGCAACACTTCTTTGTCGAACCCGTCGACGATGCATGTCGGGATTGCGGCCGACGGCACGGTGACGCTGTATTCGGGCGCACAGGATATCGGCCAGGGCACCAATACGACAATGATGCAGGTCGCGGCTGACGGTCTTGGCATCCGCATGGATCAAATGGAGCTCGTCTGGGGCGATACCGACAAGACGGCGGATGCGGGTAAAAGCTCGGCGTCGCGTCAGGCCTACGTATCGGGCCGTGCGGCAATGGAAGCGGGACAGGATCTCCGCGGCCAGATTTTGCGGCTTGCGAATGTCGGCGATGATGCATCAATTGAATTCGGTGAAGGCCGCCTGACGGTAACGGAGGGCGATGCCGTTCGTGTCATCGATCTGTCCGACCTGTCCGACGACAAGCTGCACGGCAACGTGCTGGTCGGCGAGGCGACGTTCGATCCGCCAGCAACACCGTTGGATGATATGGGGCAGGGCAACCCCTATGGTACATACGGTTTCGGCGCACAGGTCGCAGAGGTCGAAGTCGACGTCGATCTCGGCACGGTGAAGGTGCTGCATGTCTGGGCGGCGCATGATGTGGGCGCGGCGATTAATCCGACCCAGGTCGAAGGCCAGGTGCATGGCGGCGTGGCACAGGGGCTCGGCCTTGCGCTGATGGAGGAATACCTGCCGGGCCGGACCGAAAACCTGCACGATTACCTGATCCCGACTTTCGGTGACGTGCCGCCGATCGATGTCTATCTGATCGAAGACCCGGAACCGACCGGCCCATACGGGGCGAAGGGCATCGGCGAACCCGCCCTGATCCCGACACCTCCGGCAATCTTCGGCGCCATCCACCATGCAACGGGCGTGCGCATGAAGCAGGCTCCGGCGACGCCGGACCGCGTGCGTGCGGCGATCCTAGCCGCTCAGGGAGAAAAATAATGAACAATCCTGCCACCCAGGCCGGAGACGGCGTGATCACCTGCGATGCGTGCCCGGTATTGTGTCGGATTCGTCCCGATAAGACCGGTGCGTGCAACCGCTATGGTAATGTCGAAGGCAAGCTGACGCGTACTGACCCGTTGATCGTCACCCAGCAGATATCGGACGAGAACGGCGATCTGGTGCCGTTCCTGCCCGAACAGGAAGATTGGGACGGGACGCTGAATTTCCAGTCGCCGTCTTTCGTGACCGGTATCGGCGCGACAACGACCTATCCGGATTACAAGCCGGCACCTTTCATCGTGTCGTCTGAGCACCATGACGTCGACATGATCACCGTCGTCTCCGAAGGCGTGTTCAGCTATTGCGGCGTGAAGGTGAAAATCGACACCGACAGGTTTATCGGGCCGGAGGCAGCACCCGTGCGGGTGAAGGGCGAACAGGTCGGTCATGTGACCACCGCGGAATACGGCTCGCAGATGCTGGCGCTCGGCGGCGTACATCACCTGACCGGCGGGAGCAAAAAGGAAGGCAACGCGACCTGCCAGGCGATGCTCAAGCTTTGTAACAAGGAAGCGGTCGAAATGACGATCGATGACGGCGCGACATTGACCGTTCAGGCGGGCAAGGCGCCGATTATCGACGACAATATGGAAGAACGTATGCGGGTCGGTTGCGGGTCGGCGACCATCGGCATGTTTGCCCTGCAATGGCATGGTCATGCAGATGAGGTCATCGTGGTGGACGATCATATCACCGGTGTTCTCAGCGAACATCAGTCGGGCAAGTTCCTCGATATGCCGCCTGCGGGTATCCGCGTGCGCGGCCGTCGCTCGACGGCGGGACGGTATTTCCAGGTCGCGGAACCTGGCGCGGGCTGGGGTGGCACCGAT
>CAJQLI010000153.1 GCA_905479125.1 uncultured Alphaproteobacteria bacterium
GAGCTGGCGTCGGATCGACCTGATCTGCGGCGCGAGCCCAACCATCAAGGCGCCGATGGCACCGAGCAATGAATGCCCGGTACCGGCGAGCAGCCCGATATTCTCTCCCGACAGCCCGATTTGTTTCAGGTAGACGATGTAAAAGGATTCCTGAACGCCGTAGCTCGCGATGCGGATCGCACTTAGATAAACGCAGATCGCGATCGCCGGGATCGTCATCATGCGCAGCGCCGACAGGTAGTCGGATCCGCGCGGGATGAGATCGCCGAGCCTGAACTTGCGGACGGTCTGTGTATCGTCAAAACCGAGGCGGGGAATAGCGAGACAGGATACCAGCAGACCAAGCGCCCAGACGGATATTGCGCCAAACCCGCCCCATGCGCCCCAGGTATCCCAGGCGACTCCTGCAAAGGGTGGTCCGAAAAGCATGCCGACGCGCACCGACACCGACAGGCGCGCTGCATGCCGCGTACTTCCCCGCATCAATTGCGATACACAGGTCTGTGCGCCCATCCAGGTCATGGTTGTCGCAAACCCCCAGACCATCTGGAGGATCATCATTGCCCAGACCCAGGGCATGATCGGAAACAGGATTGGCACCACAACCGCGATGCCGGCAAAGGCGATCATCACGGGGCGCGCGCCAAGGCGATCCAGGAGAACTCCGCCATGGATGGCGAATAAAAGGCCGGGTAGGTGACGGATCCCCAGCAAAACGCCGATGATGCCGGGGGAAACTCCCAGGTAAAGCGCCCAGAGCGGCACGATGATCGACGAAATGGTGACGTTGCTGTTCGAAAAGAGTCCGGCGCCGTATATCGGCCATTGTTGACGGAAGGCGGTAAGTTTCGCGCTCATATATGCGGGCAGTTCTGTGTTATCGAAGCGGGAGGGAGAATATCCCGGGAACTTACACCGGGCCGGCCGAAAAAGGGATATCGATGCGTTTTATAACCCTACGCAGCGTACCGGCAGTGCATGGAAGGCGGTTCAGATGATTACAGCCGAATATATCCGGACAATGGCAGAATACAGCGTCTGGCAAAACAACAGTGTTTTCGGGGCAGCGGATTCGCTCGACGATGACGAACGCCGACAGGACCGAGGCGCATTTTTTGGCTCTATCCACGGCACTCTCAACCATCTTCTCTGGGGAGACCAGATCTGGATGAGCCGCTTTGCCGGCACTCCGGAGCCGAAATCGCCGACTATTCCGGGATCGGTCGACCAGATCGCTGATTGGGGGGAATTGAAACGGGAACGGAGAGCGTTTGACGGCCTTATCGTGAATTGGGCGGGGGAGGTTGAGCAGAATTGGCTTCACGGAACGCTGACCTGGTTTTCAGTCGCGGCGAACCGCGAAATCAGTGCACCGCTTGGACTGCTCGTCACCCATATGTTCAATCATCAGACCCATCATCGCGGGCAGGCAAACGCGATGCTGACCGCGGCGGGAGCCAAACCGGACGATACTGACCTGATGCTGTTGGCGCTTCGAAACAAGTGATCTCGGTCCGATGTTCTATCGGCGCGGAACCGGACCGGATGGTCGCCAGTACGCGGCAGGTAAGGGCTACCCGGCATCCGTGGCCGCGCATGCCGAACAGCGCCGGGTTACGGACCAGCAGGCCTGACCGGCGGTGGCACGACGGGGTTAGAAGATATGCCCGCTTTTCTCGGCCTTTATGGCAAGGTAGCGTTCATTGTGCTCGTTGCTCTCGAAGGCATGTGCCACGCGTTCAGCTACTTCGATGCCGAACTCTTCAAGCTGGGAGACCTTGCGCGGGTTATTGGTAAGCAGACGTACCTTCGAGAATCCGAGCTGACGGAGCATTTCGACTGCGGCGAGGAAGACCCGCTCGTCATCCTCGAACCCTAGCCGCTGATTTGCCTCGACAGTATCAAATCCCTGATCCTGCAGCGCATAAGCGCGCAGTTTGTTGATCAGGCCGATACCGCGCCCTTCCTGGGCCAGGTAGAGCAGGATACCGCTGCCTTCAGCTCCGATCTGATGTATCGCGCCTTTGAGCTGTTCACCGCAATCGCATTTTAACGATCCGATCAGATCGCCGGTGAAGCATTCAGAGTGAATACGCACCAGGGCCGGGCCCGGCGCCTCCGGGTCGCCGATAACAATCGCAAGGTGCTCGATGCCTCCATCTGCGGGACGAAAAGCGATAATCTTGGCGTTTTCCGCTCCTTCAAGAGGAACTTTCGCAGCGGTGACCCGCTTTAAGCCTGCGGCCGCGCGTGTGTCGTAAGCTTCGATATCTGCGGCATTGACGGCAACGATATCCGGATGAACACCGACCTGAATTGCCGGCACCGTGTTGGCGAGGACGGAAGGCAGTATGCGGGCGACTTTTGCCAGTTTGACGCTGCCTTTGACGGACGCCCCGACCGGATCGCGGTCTGCCAGGAATGGTCCGCGCATGGGGTCGGCAAGATCGTATTGCGGATCCGCGAGCTGACGGATCTGGCCGGCGGTCAGCCAGTCAGGATAAGGGATACGCACTATTTCCGGAGTATAGAGACGTATCTTCAGGGTCTCCGCCCGGTGATGGGTCAGCACAACATGGGGCAGGGTGCCGTTGCCCAATTCGGTGAGGCCCTTAATCAGCGTCTCATTGGCCATTTCGGTCGCGATGATCGCGGATGCGTGGTCGGTATCGTCGAGCACGAACACAGGCCGCCCGCAGCGCAGTTCAAACGCAGCACGTTCGACGCTGGCAAGTGGTGAAGGGCTGTTCAGCCCCGGCAGGTTATCGCTATTTGTTTCGGCGGCCATGGTATTCTGTTTTACTTCGACAGGTTTTAAATACGCTGCCAGCGGGGCGCGGACAATGGCTGCGTGCATTAACATATACGAATGGCGTTATGATTATTTGTCTGATCGAGTTCGAAACCATGCCCGGGATGGAAGAAGAACAGCAGAACTGGCTTTCAGAATTGCTGCCTATCGTCGACAAGGTGCCTGGTTTTCGCGGCAAAGAGAGCTATGCGCACATATCCGGAGACGGGCGGGTGAATACCGTATCATACTGGGATGATGAAGAATCCCTTGCCGCGTGGACGCGCGATCCCCGGCACCGTGAAGCAATGGCTGCCGGTAAGGATCATGTATTTTCGCGCTATGAAATCAGAATTTGCAGCCAGATCCGTCATTACGGTCACAGTGTGACCTAACATCAAACATCAGGCTCAGTATGCGTCCCAGGAATGATTGGTCGGATCGGCGACAATCGCTTGGGCAGCCTGTTCGCTGTCGGCGATAGACGTCCTGGGGCCGCCGGAAATGACAAGAATGCCGAAAACGAGGGCGGCCAGAAACAGCCCGCCTTTGAGACGTTGAGAAAATCGTTCGTGTGGTGATCTATCCATATTCATGAGGTGGGATACGGAGTGACGGATTGCAAAGATCTTTCGTACAAATATTTGTGATGCTTGTCACAGACGTGGGGTGATTGGCATCTCGTGGATAGATTGTCTTCCGGGCTCTGTTGGGCTGTTTTATACCCTGCCATTTTATCCAGGCGGTTCTCAGGTTTTTACCGCTGTACCATGATATCGTGAGACCAATAAGCGGTTGTTGTCACTGCATGCGTATGACACTTTTTGATCATGGAATATGATCTCGATGCTACCGTTGTCAAAGAGAAGGCCAAGGCGCTTGGCGCGGATCTCGTTGGCGTTGTCAGTGCGAAAACACTGAACGATTTCCCGCCTGATCCGAAATGGCCGCAAACGCCGGAACGGATATCGGAAAACACCAAGAGTGTGATCGTTATCGCCAAGCGAATACCTGCAGGCGCCTTCAGGGCTAAATCAAATATTCCCGTTCAGTACATAGACATGCTGGTTCTCCGGTCCATGGACCGGTCAGCCTACAAGCTGACCGAATGGCTCGAGAACGAGGGGCATCCGTCTTTTGTTACCGCCGCACAGGAAACCGACTGGGCATACAAGAACGCCAGTTACGGGCGTCTCAGCACCCGGCATCTCGGTATCGAGGCCGGTTTGGGTACGTTCGGCCTTGAGGTTAATATTCTGACGCCTGAATTCGGTCCACGCGTCTATCTGACTGGGGTTCTCACCGAAGCGACGATTGAAGCAGATCAGAGGATCACGGAGCAGGTCTGTATCGGCGAATCCTGTAGCCGCTGCCTGTATTCATGTCCGACGGATGCGGTCCGTCATTTTGGTATCGACAAGCGCGCCTGTGCGACTGAAGCTCAGGAATTCGGCTTCACCACGATCCTTCAGTTCTGGGGGCACTTCGTGAAGCAACCAGCTGAAATACAAAGAAAATTGCTGACGGACCGGGAACTGTTCGGCTTCTGGCAGGGGCTGTTGCGGGTAGTCGGATCGTTTGGCGACTGTCCGCGTTGTCTGGCGGTCTGTCCGGTCGGAAACGACTACCACGCTCATCTGTCCGATATACAGAAGGTGATACCCGAAAAAACGCCGGAGAAGGTTGAAAAGGCCAAGGGGTTCAAGCTTGCGCGCAAGAACGGTGATCATATCGACGGTCTGACCGAATGGAATGAGCGATGGGTCGGCCCTGACGGTTACCAGGGAATGGTGGCCCGCCAGCTCCAGGCGTTCAAGAAAGAGCAACGGGAAAAAGAAGAGGCCGCCGCCAACGCGGTTTCCGAAGATCAGGGAACGACAATATAATGGTATCTGCATTCCAGTCGCCGCTCACGGCGGCAGTCATAAAGGCGAAAGCGCGTGAATTCGGCGTCGACCTCGTCGGCATCGCCGACGGGGCGGTTCTGGAAGAAAACACGCCACCCGATTTCCCGAAGAAACCGTCCGATATTACCGAACATGACGCCGGGCGGGTAATCATTCTGGGGAAGCGCTATGCGAGCGGTACCACGCGGATCAAGCGCTGGGACGAACGCCACAAGTATTACAACGATGAACTGACGCTCACGATGCTTGAAGAAGCATCGCTGAACCTTGTCTATTGGCTCGAAGACGAGGGATATCCCGGTATTATCATTCCGCCAACCCATGTTGATCCGTGGGCCTATCAGAACGACCCGGATGAGCACCTCACCACCCTTTTGTCGCTGAATCATGCCGCTGTTGAGGCCGGGCTCGGCACGCTTGGCTTGAACCTGCAGCTTCTGACTCCTGAATTCGGTCCCCGCGTCATGCTGACTGCAGTGATGTGCTCGGTCGATTGTGAGACCGATAGCCCAATGACGGAGGCTCTATGCAAGGGCCCTGAATGCGGGCGCTGCCTGTCGACCTGTCCGGGTGACGTCGTCGGCCATTGGACTCGGGACTGGGCTGCCTGTGATCGCTATCGCTCGCCGCATGGGTTTGCGCAGCTGACCGATCATCTGGAAAACATTTTTGATGAATCCGACTCTGACAAGAAGCTCGATCTTGTCCGGTCGGAGGAATCGTTCAATCTCTGGCAGAGTATTCTGCGGGGATCCGGGGTCGTCACCGGGTGCCGGAGATGCCAGGACGTGTGTCCTGTCGGTGAGGATTATGCACGTCTGCTGGAAGATGCGCTCCATGTTATCCCGGAAGACACGCCGGACAAGCAGGCCCGGCTTACCGCGATGGTCGATGCCGAGAGCAATCAGAACATGCCGGCGGAATTTTCAGCAAACCGGCGTTGGATCGGTCCGGTCGACGACAAATGAGTGTCGAAACCGCCGAAAAACTGGCCCTCGGCCTGCCGGAATCGCCCGAAGCGATCGCCGAGATCCAACGTGCGCGCAAACCGATTGCGTTCGAAAACGCGCGCCGCGCCAAATTCTGGAAGGGCAAGCTCGATCACATTAATCCGGCGAAACTCAACGACCCGGAAGAATGGGCAAAAATTCCGATTATGGACAAGGACCAGTTACGGGAGTTGTCGACGGAAGAGTTTTACGAGGATTTCTGCACGGCAAAGCAGGAAGATATCTGTGAATACTGGCGGTCCGGCGGCAGTACGGGCAGGCCGCTTTTCTACCCCAAAACCTACGAAGACATTCGCTACAACATGGTTGGGTTTGCACGCACTTACGATTGTACCGGCACGCTGCCCGGCAATCTCGCCCATATAGCATTCCCGCTGGGAATTCACCCGGCCGGCCACATGTGGGCGCGCGCAGCACGCCTGATGGGTATCGGCGCGGTTTGGGGGGGCTCCGGTGCCGCACTTCCATCCACGGTTCAGCTTGACCTGATACAAAGCCTCAAGCCGACAGTCTTCATGGGCATGTCGAGCTACGGCCTTCATCTTGCAAACCTCGCAGCTTCACAGGGTATCGATTTACCGGGCGGTAGCGTTGATCGCATCCTCTGCACGGCAGAGCCTGTCTCGGCTGCCAAACGCGCTCGGTTGAGCCGTGATTGGGGAGCGGAGGTTTATGACTGCTTTGGCATGACGGAATGCAGCATGATGGGTGCGGAGAGCGAAGAACGCGACGGTTTTCATATCTGGACCGACCTCGCTTTTATCGAAGTGCTTGACGAAGAAACAATGAAGCCCGTGGGCGAGGGGGAGCCGGGCGTTCTGGTCATGACCCCGCTGTTCAGCAATAACGGCGCGGCTTTTCTGCGTTGGAACTCAGGCGATATCGTCACCTGGCAGAAACAGGGTCTCACAAAATCGGGATACAGCGTCTTTCCGATCCTGCGTCATGCGCACCGCACGGCCGGTTTCTTCAAGATTCGCGGCGTGAATATCAATCATCAGGAATACGAGGATTTCCTCTTTGATATTCCTGAAGTGAACGATTTCAAGGCTGAACTGGTGACGTCCGAGGACGGCACAGACGGCTTTGCCTTATCGATTGAAGTGCGGCCGGGAGCCGATGCCGACGCTGTGTCTGATAAAGTCGGAGAAATGACCAGGCATACGTTCGAAGTGAGGCCGGTTGTGTCCGTTTTGGCGTTGGGAACCCTCGCCAAAGAGTTCGAAAGCAGCGTAAAAGCGCCCCGGTTTGTAGATAAACGCCAATAAAAAAGCAGGATCAGGGGATGGCTTTGGTCTTAGCCCTGGGCCCCGGCGCCGACAACCATGTTGGTTATATCGCGAGCAGATACCGACCCGGCGACCCCGGGGCGTACTGCAGCTCGCACAGCCAGTGACAGCTGTCCGAGCAGGTTCAGGTCTTTTTTGGTGAACTTCCCGCGAGAATCGATCAGCGATTGGACAACCGTTCTGAGGGGAACACATAGTTCTTCGAGGTCCTTTGAACCTGCAGAAAACGCCCGCATTTTCATATCGTTCGTGACTTTTTTGAGTTCTGCCAGTTTCTGGCCGGCATTGCTCAGATCGCCTTCCTGAAAACCCTCGAGGATTTTATCTGCCAGAAAAGAGACCTGGAACGCCTGGCGATCAATCTTTTGACCATTAATATCTGCCCGGGCAGCCGCGATTTCATTTTTCAACTGGGCCGCATCGAACTGGCCCAATGCCTTTGCCCTGAGGGAGTTCGGGACTTCCACCAGTTCAATTTCGCTCCCACGGTCGTCGAGAAAACG
The DNA here is from genome assembly GCA_905479125.1 of uncultured Alphaproteobacteria bacterium. GTDB lineage: Bacteria > Pseudomonadota > Alphaproteobacteria > MPNO01 > UBA830 > CAXBCP01. Next base: position 7,501 of record CAJQLI010000153.1, read on the forward strand.
ACGGTCCGGCCCGATATAATCGCTGGTAACGACAAATGGTTTTCGTGAATGCACGAGAGCTTCGATGCGATCAAGTATCAGGGACGGAGAGATCGGTGCGGCAACCAACACGTCGGCACCTGACCCCATTACTTTGTTCACCAGAGCTTGCTTGGGAGACCAGGCAACGCCGATGATGCAGATGAATGGGTTGGTGCCGAGTTCGTTGTGCCGTATGGCCGAGAATATCTGACAGGCATCATCCGTATTCTCAGTGACATCGCAGATTACAATATCGGGTCCATTCGGGTCTGAAACCGAATCCGTAATTGCTTCGAGGTCTCCGCCTTCCCAGATATTGCCGTTTTTCATTCCGGCATCATTCAGGGCCATACGCAGACTGCTGCGAACCTGAACGCGCGGGTCACACAAAAACAGTCTTATATCGTCGAATTTTACTTCGGCCATCGATGAACCACTTAGGGCAAAACGGGTTGTCGGGTGGGATATTCCCGATCCTCAGAATGTCGGCCTAAATGATTTACGAATGGCTAACCTGCGTGGTGCCAGTGCGTTAAATAGCACCCAGCGTGCGGAGCATCGTGACACTTGTCATGATCAGTCCGAGAACAATAAGGCTCCCCAGCACAACGTGTACTGCAACGGTCTTTTTGTCGTCCATATTCCCACCTCTTACGCGTCGAATGATGTACGCCATCGACTGAAACATATGTAAACATCTATTTTTTTATGTCAACCGGGAAGAATAAAAACGCATTTAAATCAATAAGCTAGGCACATTCCGATGTCTCATTTATGTGGCAATAATTTTAAATGTAATGCAATAATAAGACGGATTTCCCGTGATCGTTCGTGGCATTATCAAGGCAAAGAAACACCCTGGATCATCCTTTACTTCAACGAAACCACAGGCATAGACCCGAATGAAAAAATATAGTCGCCGCTCTTTGGTCTCTGCCGGGCTCGTGTCCGGTATACTAATGCCGGGCCTGGTTTCGGCGGCAACCCGCGTGATAACCCCATCGGGTACAGAAGGCCCATTTTATCCCGATCAACTACCGCTCGATACCGACAATGACCTGGTTAAACTGGGTGCAGATGGAAAATCGGCTGCTGGTCAGGTTTTTCACTTGATGGGCAGGGTTATGAACAAAGCCGGCAAGCCATATCCGGGATTTATACTGGAAATCTGGCAATGCGATGCGAATGGCGTTTATCTTCATAGTGGAGACGCTAGGAGGAGTCGGTACGATGAAAATTTTCAGGGTTTCGGGACAACGATAACCAGCAAGAATGGCGAGTATAGATTTAGAACAATCACGCCGGTTTCGTATCCGGGCCGTACACCGCACATTCACTACAAGATAAAGGCGCCCAACAGGCGAGAGTTCACTTCCCAGCTGTATCTGGCAGGTCATCCACAGAATGACAGAGATTTCCTCTACCGAAGACTAGGCAATTCCTCAGCGCAGAAAGCGGCGTCGGTAGCCTTGATTCCTGCCGTAGAGCTGGAAAAAGGGGCTGTAAAAGGAACGTTTGATATCGTTCTCTCCTGACAGAAACGATTCGTCTTTGAAAATTTAGCTGAAAGAGCCGATCCCGTAATCCACTGTCAATAAACGGTAATCCAGAACGAATCGGTTCCGAATCGGTCTATATTGTCGAACTGTCGGGATTTAATAAAAGCTGATAGGTTTACTTGCATGAATACTATAAGTCGTATTCAGAAGTTGCTTCGCGGTTCTCTCCCTTGCCGTGAAGTTAGTGCGCCTCAAAGGAAGTCGTTTTGGTTGTCCCACCAATGCCTCCCTGTACTCCTTTGTGTTGGACGGAGCCGTTAAAGCTGGCGCAAGCGTTGGCTCCGTTCTTTTCAGAGGCCCCCGTAAAGCATTGAACAGATAAAGACGGCGGCGGCGATACCCGCCGCATCTGCGCAAAGGGCGGCTATCAGCGCATAACGGATGCGCCGTATCTGAACAGCGCCGAAGTATACCGCAAGAACATAGAATGTCGTTTCAGTTGACCCCTGCAGGGTGCTGACGAGGTAGCCGGCATAAGAATCCGGGCCGATACTCGGGTCCTGGATGATTGAAGCAAGGACGCCGTATGCACCGGACCCTGACAAAGGACGTAAAAGCGCCATGGGCAATGCTTCTGCTGGCATCCCTATAAGCGTAGTTAGCGGAGCGATTGCCGAAATGAATACTTCAAGGGCGCCCGACGACCTGAACATTCCGACGGCAACCAGGATCGCGACCAGGTAAGGGATAATCCGGATGGCGACGTTAAAGCCGTCTTTCGCGCCTTCGACGAAGGCTTCATAGACACGGACCTTTTTTGCCACGCCGAACCCAAGCAGGGCGACTGTCAGTCCGGGAATGATCCAGGGGGAAATAATCTTGCCGTAAAGGATCGTGATCGGGATAAGGGCGGCGATTGTGAGGAGCGCAGCGGCTGAAATCCAGGCGGGATATGAATCGTCGGCTTCATCGGGCAGGGCCTCGCCTTCCTCGGCATTCTGGGTATCGAGAGAGACCATATCCTCGGCAGGGGTCACGTCTTCAGCCGTGGCCCAGTGACGCCGCAATACAAGGCACATAGCAATGGCTATTGTCGTTGAAATAACTGTCGCAAAGAGCGTCGTCGGCAGTATACCGGCCGGATCGGTGGATCCGGCGGCGGCCCGCAGCGCGATCACGCCGGTCGGTAACAGCGTTACGCTGGATGTGTTGATCGCGAGGAACAAAGCCATCGAATTTGTCGCTGTTCCCTTGCAGGGATTCAGTTTGTCTAATTCCTGCATAGCGCGGATGCCGA
>CAJQLI010000154.1 GCA_905479125.1 uncultured Alphaproteobacteria bacterium
GTTGGGCGCCGTCCGTCTCGATAACGTCACCAAAGGGTGCAAAGGCTTCCTTGTGAGCGGGGCAGGGAACAGTTCCAGCGTGTCCAGGGTCAGTCCTCCTGTGCCAACGGTCCGAAAATTCTCACCCGGCTGACGCCGCCATCGGGAAAAATATTCAGACGGATATGCGTGATGGCCCCGATGTCGCTGATCGCGGCCCCTTCAAAATCATGAATATGATCCATCTGGAGTTTTTGCTCGTCCAATAATACGGGCCAGTCTTCGCTGGCGGCAACGACATCGGCATCCGTCGCGTCTTCCATTCGGCCGGCCTGAATGGTGCAACGGTCCGGATAGTTGCCTTTGAAATGAGCGGTGTCGATTTCAATTTTTTTGGCATGTCCGGCAGCACCGAGTGCGATGACGATCCAGTCATTTCCGGGGCCCCGGCGACGGCGTGTTTCCCAACCGTCACCCATATTCTGTCCCCGGCCGGGGGTCAGAATGATCCAGGGGTCGCCATAATGGGCATCGCTGTACCCGACGACCCTTCCGGCATTGACGATGGCGGATAATTCGTGATGTCCGGCCGGGTCTTGGCGTTTCCATTCGCAGACGGGGGTTCCCCAGACGCGGAACCGGGCGACGCCGCCATCCGGCAGTATATTTATCCGCAGGATATTATAGGGACGATCGTCGTCGACCGGGAACAGGTTCTGGGTATCTGGCTGGAGGTCTGATTTCGCGACAATCTCGGTCCAGACGGTGTTTTCATCGGGCAGGCCGTCGATAAGAGCGCCTTCGATAGAGACAAAGGGCGGATGGTTGCCGGTGAAAAACCGGGTGTTCACCTCGAACCCGGAGAGCACGCCTTTTGCACCCAACTGGACGATACAGTGATCGTGTCCACCCTGGCGACGGCGGCGGGATTCCCAGCCATCCATCCATTTTCCGTGTTCGTCGTAACGGTCGGGGAAGAAGATCGGCGGCGCGTCGTTGAGCATGCGCTCTGCGGCGCCGAAGAAATCATCGCTGACTTCAATGATATTGGCGCCAAGCCGTGGCGAGGCGAGGTTGACGGAGCCGGTGGCGAAGTCCGGTTTGTCTTCCGTGGCGCGAATAGCTGTGGCGGTATCAGACATGTTCTATTTTTCCTGAAAGAGAGCTTCGATGCGAAGCAATGCGATCCTGTGGACCTGTTTGAGCGCCTCGGCGAATTCGGTGTCGGGCGTATTGTCGACGCGGGACCTGAAATTTTCGAGGATTTCCTGCCGGTTACGACCCCGGACCGCAAGGATATAGGGAAACCCGAAAGCCTCCTTGTACCGGTCATTCAATGATTGAAACTCGGCGAATTCTTCGGGCGTACATTTATCAAGCTGGGCGCTTGCCTGTTCGCTTGTTGAGTCCGCTGTCAGCTCACCCGAGATCGCGAGCTTACCCGCTAGATCGGGATGCGCGCGCAGCAATGCCAGTTTCTTTTCGTCATCGGCATCGTCCACGTTCGTGCGCAAGGAATCGTGCAGTCCTGCGACGGTATCCTGTGACCCGGTCAGTCCTGCTGCATAGACTGCTTCGGCTATCCATGGAGTATGTTCATAGACGCCGCCGAAGACGTCCATAAAGTCTTCCTGGGTCATATGGCTTGGCATGTAACGACGGTTCTCGTTGGCTGCTTCCATTATGTGCTTTTTCCCCCGTTATACGGATGATGGTCGCGCCAGTGGCGGGCGATATCGATCCGCCGGCAGAACCAGACATCTTCGTGGCTTCGCGCATATTCGACAAATCGTTTGAGCGCTGCAAAACGGCCTGGCCGCCCCGCTAACCTGCAGTGAAGTCCGATAGACATCATCTTGGGTGTTTCAGCACCCTCATCGTACAGGGTGTCGAAGGAATCCTTCAGGTAGGCGAAGAACTGGTCACCCGAATTGAAACCCTGCGCTGATGCAAAGCGCATGTCGTTTGCATCCAGCGTATAGGGAACGACAAGGTGCGGCTGACCGGCGGCCTCGGTCCAGAAGGGGAGGTCGTCGTTATAGTCGTCGGCGTCATACAGAAAGCCGCCTTCTTCGGCGATGAGGCGACGGGTATTCGGGCTGGTCCTGCCCGTGTACCAGCCTAAAGGCCGTTCGCCGCAGAGCCGGGTGTGTATCTCGATCGCCTTGTTCAGATGTTCGCGCTCGGTTTCTTCCGGCACGTATTGATAGTCGATCCAGCGCCATCCGTGGCTGCACATTTCGTGCCCCGCTTTCAGGGCTGCTTCGACGACGGCAGGGTTACGTTCCATCGCCATGGCAATGGCGAAGAAAGTGACCGGAATATCGACTCCGTCAAACAGGCGAAGCAGTCGCCAGACGCCGGCGCGGCTACCATATTCGTAGATTGATTCCATGCTCATATGGCGAACGCCCTCGCGGGCATCAGCGCCGATGATTTCTGACAGAAAAGCCTCGGATGCCTTGTCGCCGTGGAGGACGGCGTTCTCGCCGCCTTCTTCGTAGTTGATCACAAACTGAACCGCGATGCGCGCGCCGCCGGGCCAGTCCGCCCCTGGCGGGTTTGCGCCGTAGCCGGCCATATCTCTGGGGTAGGGTTCGTTCATCTGGTTCCTCTCACCTAACTGTCGCGCGCCTATTGCGCCGCGACGACGTCAGCGAAGACCAATCGCAGGTCGCTGTGTGTTTCCGGTGTTTCCAGCATCAGGCGTCTTTCGCATGCCGACAGGTGCTCGCGCATGATCCTGCGGCTGAGTTCGACATCCCCGCTGGCGATCGCGGAGATAAGCCGGTCATGGTCGTCATCGTCGCACATTCCCTGTCCGGCGGGCACGTATCGTGCAATTGCCAGCGATGTCTGGGCGACGAGCTGGCGCAGAAGTTCGTGCAGCGGCCTGTTTCCGGCGATTTCTGCCAGTTTAAGATGGAAATCGCCGGACAGGCGGATGGCGCCACTGATATCCTGCGCGTCGATACACTTATGTTCCTGTCTCGACATGCTTTCCAGGGCATCGGTATCGACCTGACGGCATTTTCTGGCGGCTTCTGTGACGATGCCGTCTTCGAGGAGTCTTCGTGCATCGAATATCTCACGGACCTCCTTCGGTTCGGGGGCCGCGATAATGGCGCCGCGGTTCGGCCGCAATTCGACCACACGGTCGAGCGACAGGCGTAGCAATACCTTCCGGATAATGGTCCGGCTGACGCCAAAAACGTCGCAGAGTTCGCTTTCTGTGAGCTTGGTTTCCGGGCGCAGCCGTTGTTCGAGGATAGCGCCGAAAACCTGATCATAAATCCAGGTGTCAGACGACTTTTCGCCGCGCTTCATGAGGGGCAATCCTGTTCCATATTTGAATTATAATTGTATACAATCTGAATAACAACATGACTGTGACACCCCTCGGCGGATATTTCTGCAAGTGTTGTACTTCTGGTGTTGATTTCAATGCGGAGGGCCTGATTTCCGGTGCTTGCACGATTTGCCATCCTGCATGAGACCAGCCCGGGATTAACCGGTTGCGCAGGGTTTCGCCGACAGGTAGTTTTTAATTATCGATCGGTAAAAAACAAATAATGCCTGATCGGATACAATTTTGTTGCGGGGTGAAGCAGCATGGGGCGATTGACCACTCATATTCTGGATACGGCCAGCGGTGGCCCGGCAGCAGGTGTGCCTATCGAGTTATTTGCGTTATCCGGCGAACAGCGGACACGCATCGGTGCTGCGTCGACCAACGCCGACGGTCGCTGCGACGGCCCGCTTCTTGAGGGAGAAAGCTTCCAGGTGGGGGTCTATGAGCTCCTGTTCCACGTGGGACAATATCTGCGTGCACGTGGCGAGGAATTGCCATCGCCGGCTTTTCTCGATGTTGTGCCGATCCGTTTCGGGATCGCGGCGCCGGACGAGCATTATCATGTGCCTTTGCTGATCTCGCCCTACGGCTATTCAACCTATCGCGGGAGCTAGCTCAACATGCTGGAAATAGCGTATGCCGACTGGGTGAGCCTGATGTTCAGGTGGCTGCACGTCGTTGCAGGGATCTCCTGGATCGGCACGTCCTTCTATTTCATCTTTCTCGACCTGAGCCTGCGCAAGCACGCAAACCTGCCCGACGGGGTCGGGGGGGAAGCCTGGAACGTGCATGGCGGTGGTTTCTACCTGATGCGAAAATACGTTGTCGCGCCGGCAGAAATGCCCAAGGAACTGCACTGGTTCAAATACGAGGCCTATGTCACCTGGCTTTCGGGCTTTGCGCTGCTCGCGGTGATTTATTACTGGGGCGCCGAGAGCTACCTGATCGACAAGGACGTGCTGGATCTCGAATCCTGGGAAGCGATCCTGATCAGCATGGCCTTCTTCGCATCGGGCTGGATCATCTACGATCTGCTTTGCCGCTCACCGTTCAGTTCACACTCGCTTCTGTTGTCGGCGGCCGTATTCGTCCTGATCGCTTTTGCAGCCTATTTTCTGACCCATATTTTCAGCGGGCGTGCGGCATTCGTGCATGTGGGCGCCATGGTCGGCTCGATCATGGTGGGGAACGTGTTTTTCATCATCATCCCTAACCAGAAGAAGGTCGTGAAATCGCTTCTGGCCGGGGAAGAGCCAGACCCGCGGCTTGGTGCCATCGGCAAGCACCGCTCGACCCATAACAACTATCTGACGCTGCCGGTCGTCCTCATGATGATCAGTCAGCATTATCCGATGCTGTACGACAATGAATTCAGCTGGCTGGTCGTGACGCTGATCCTGCTTGTCGGCGCGTCGATCCGGCATTTCTTCAACCTGATGCATACCGGAAAGCCGATCTTTACGCTGCGGTGGCAGTGGCCGACCGGGGCAGCGCTCATGGTCGTTCTGATCGTTTTACTAAGCTGGCAACCGGCGCCTGATCCTAATGCGGAACAGGTAGAGGTTCCGTCCGCTGTCGATGTTCTGGCAATCGCGCAGTCGCGATGTGCGTCCTGTCATGCGGTGAAACCGTCCGATCGCCTGCAACGGCGCCAGCCCCCAGTTCATAACAGTCCATTGCAACACCACTAAAACGATGACG
>CAJQLI010000155.1 GCA_905479125.1 uncultured Alphaproteobacteria bacterium
TGTTCGTCATTGTGTTTTGTGCTGCAATTTGACCATGCGGCTACGATGTCGGGCAAAGGTGAGTATGTCGTCAGCTAGTCGCGTTTTCTCTTCAGCGGTATTCATGATCGTATTTGTGACCAGAACTTCCAATCCCAATTCCTGAATGGGCGCCGTAAAATCCGAATCCGTCGTGTCGATGACGACTGTGTTCGCGATGTCCTGATAATGATGCGCAATGGAGAGTGCAGATGGCAGCGCGCCAAGTTCTTTCATCATTTTGGCAGCAGGGCCTTTGATGGCTTGGCCGCCAACGATTGGTGAAACGACAATCACGGGTGTGCCTGAGTTGTATATAAAATCTGAAATTGCGGGCACGGCGAGGATCGGCGCGATGCTGACATAGGGATTGGACGGGCAGATAACGACCGCTTCAATCTGTCCGCTTTCGAATGCTTTCGAAATTGCGGATGACGGTTTGGCCGCTGCTGCGCCGCCGAATTCGAATCCGGTAACCGTCGGTGCGCATTGCAGTCTGACGAAATAATCCTGGAATGACAGATCACCATCAGGGGTGTTTACGATGGTTGGCATCGGCTCATCGGTTGCCGGAACAATCGGGTGGTTGATCCCGAACCTGTCGGCAAAGTCTGCAGTAATCACGGAAAGAAGTTCTCCAGCCTGAAGTCGGCGTGTGCGTTCGACATGCGTCGCGAGGTCACGATCTCCGAGCTGGAACCATGTCTCCCCGCCGATAGCCTTCAGGGCCTCCATGAAATTCCAGGTTTCGTTTGCCTGTCCCCATCCGGTTTCAGTGTTGGCCATTTTGCCGAGAGTGTACAGAACGGTATCGATGTCAGGGCAGATACGCAGACCGAGATGGTCGAAATCATCCCCGGTATTGACCGCAATAATAAGGTCTTCGGGTGACAGGGCTTTTGTCAGTCCGAAGGCGAGTTTTGCGCCGCCGACGCCTCCTGCGAGTGCGAGTATCATATCGCTTACCTGAACAGGTCGAGTTCGGGGGGGCGGATGAGGTCAGCGGCTGTCCCGTTACCGGTCGCCCAGTCCAGTCCGCGGACGACCACAATCGGGAGGCCTTCGTCGCCCTGACCCATCAGCAGCGACGCGGCTCCGGCGGCTTCATCGGCAACCGCGATTTCGCTCGACTGCAAAACGTTGCCGGCGCGATCGAACGCGCCTCGTCTGTCCTGGAGCGTTGCAAGACCGAAAGCGCCAATAGCGGTCCCAGTCGTTCCTGCGCGCCAGGCGCGGCCCAGGCTGTCATTGATGATAACGGCCACCTGGATTCCGGATTTCGCGCAAATCTCACCGGCGATCTGTTGTGCCGACAGATCGGCATCGACCGGGAGTAATACTGCAATCTCATCGCCGCCCGTGTTGGAAAGGTCGATACAGGCATTGGCGGCGACGCAGCCATTTCGGTGACGGGCGATGATCAGGCCATCGCGTTTGCGGACAATTTCTGTCGATTCCTGCAGGATAAGCTCGACGATCCGGGGGTCTTTTCCTGTTTCGGCCGCCAGTGCCAAAGCGTCCATGCCTGGGGAAACGCTGTTCAGCGAAATTGTTCTGCCTTCCGCCTTGGAGACGACCTTCTGTGCGAAGACGATAATGTCGCCAGTCTCTATGCGTTCGCCAAGTGCGTTGACGGATTCGAGAAAAACGGATGCCAGGTCATCCCCGGCAACAATCTCGGGCACGCTATCTGGCGCGAACAATCGCATTCGGCGGGCGGTGGCGGACATGGTTGGATAACCCAGGCAAGAGGAAACGTATGCAATTCTATACAGCCAGGCCCGTTTCGAACAACGTGTGACAGTGGGAAATATAAACGTCTCGAAAGCTGGCTGGAATACAGCTAAGTTTTAGAAATGACAATTGGCACCGACGGTAAAAGCGATGACGAAAAGTCCCGACAGGAACTGATCGCGGAACTGCGGGATCTGCGCGCGAAGCAGGCCGGGGCTGAGATATTCAAACGGGCAAGGACGGATGTCGCCGTTTCGACCGGTGCTGTAACGGCGCAGGTGATTAACGATGCGCTCGATGCAACGCCTGCCCTGATTGCTTTTATCGATACCGAGTTGCGATATCGATACGTCAACGAAGCGTATGAAAGATGGTTCGGTCTTTCTACAGATGGAATTATCGGCCGGTTGGTTGAAGACATTATCGATCCGGCGGCGTATGCGGTTTTTCGCAAGGGTATCGATCGGGTTTATAGTGGCGAGGTGGTTACGCACCGCAACGTGTTTGAAATGGCCACGGGCGAAGAGCACCATGTCGAGGCGAGACTGGTGCCGCAACTGGGGGCGGACGGCACAATTGTCGGATGCTTTTCGCTGGCTTTTGATATTTCGGACCGGATTATCGCTGAAGACGCCTTGCGCCGGAGTGAAGAACGGTATTGGAGCCTGGTCGAGATATGTCCTGATGCCGTTTATGTTCACCGGAATTTCGAAATTGTTTTCGTGAATCCGGCGGGCGCTGAAATGTTCGGCGCAAAAAGCCCGGACGAACTGGTCGGTGAGAAACTGACCAGGTTTATTGATCCCGTGAATCAAGAGCTGGCCCGGAGACGGTATACCAGGCTGCTTGCCGGTGTTCCCCAGGACACACAGGAATTTGTGATGCGCCGTTTAGACGATTCAGTGTTCTATGCCCGCACAACCATGGTTCCCGTAACCTGGCAGAACGATGCGGCGGTTATGATTGTTGCCAACAATATTGCCGAAAAGCGGGAGATCGAGGCGGCGCTGATAAGTGAGCGTGCTGCGGCCGAGTTGGCCCAAACCCGTCCGCTTGATGCTGTCGAGAGCATTCCCGAAGCATTTGCCGTATTCACGGAAGACGAACGTATCGAGTTCCATAACAAGAACTATGTTGATCGTGTCTGGCCACATGAAAGGGGGAAAATCAATCCTGGGACAAAGTTCGAGGACATGGTGCGGGAGCAGGCCCGGCAGGAGATGAACCTTCCTGCAGATCATCCAGAAGTAGACAACGTGGTGGTCAGGGCGCTGGAACGTCATCGAAATTTGCCCGGAACAACGGAGATGCGGCGTGCCGATGGTCGCTGGGTGAAGCAATCGAAGCGTCGTGTTGCCGACGGACGGGTTGTCGCCGTTTATAAGGATATTATCGACGCAAAGCGACGAGAGGCGGAGATCGCGGAGAGTGAGGAGCGTTACCGCCGTGTGGACGAGGGCTCCCCCGATGCGATGATGGTGAGTTGTGACGACAAGATCGTTTATGCAAACCAGGCATCAGTAAGATTGTTCGGAGCGAGTTCGGAGGCAGGGCTTGTCGGTCTTTCGCGACAACGGCTCCGAATTGCCGGCGAAGAAGGTTTGCCGGAGATGAGGTCGAGTGGGCCAGGTTCAGCCGATCAGTTGGCGCAGATAGAGTCCCAGAAACGGCTCAGG
>CAJQLI010000156.1 GCA_905479125.1 uncultured Alphaproteobacteria bacterium
ACGCGACGTCCGGCCACACGGACGGCGCAATTTGCGGCCTGCAGGAATCCGGTATCCGCGCCCTGTTCGGCCATGGCTCGCCCAAGCCGGACGCCAAGGAAGGCGCGCTGCCCTTTACACATATCCCGCACCCCCGCAGCGAACTCGAACGACTGCGCAAGGGTACGTTGTCTAACGATGACGGCCTCATCACCCTCGCCATGGCGGCCCTCGGCGTCGACTTCTCGACATGGGAAGTCACTGAGCACGACTTCCGCCTTGCAAAGGAAATGAATCTCATCATCAGTACCCATGTCTGGGGCGCACCCACACGTCTTAATCCCGACGGCTATGCCAAGCTGAACAAGCTTGGCCTGCTGGATAAACGCCACAACATGGTGCACGGCAATTACCTGTCGGACGAAGAACTGAAAATCATCGTGGACTCAGGTGCCTCGGTGACCGTCACCCCGGAAGTGGAGACCCAGATGGGTCATGGCGCACCGCTAATCGGCCGAGTCCGCGCGCTTGGCGGCAAGCCGTCCCTCGGGGTCGATGTGGAATCCAATATCTCGGGCGACATGTTCACCGTCATGCGCATGGCGCTTCAACCTCAGCGCATGCTGGACAATCAGGCGACCGCAAAAGCAACCAAGGCTCCGGCCCAGGTACTGTCGATCACGCCACGCGAGGCGCTGCAATGGGCGACAATTGATTCCGCGCGGGCAATGGGATTGGAGAAGAAAGTCGGCTCGCTCAAGCCCGGCAAGCAGGCTGACATCACGATGCTGAACGGCAATGATCTCAACCTGTTCCCGGTAAACAACCCGATAGAAACTGTCGTGTTCCATGCCAATTCAGGAAATGTCGACACCGTCATGGTTGCCGGCAAAATCCTGAAACAGAACAAGAAGCTGAAATACCGTGGATTGCCGAAAAAGATGGAACAGCTCGCGCGTTCGGGCAAAAAAATCCTGAAAGGCGTGAAGTTCGCCGCCTGACCGCCTAGCTGATAAGGGCCCGCGCCGCATCGCGGTGGCGGGCCATCAGTGCATAGATATCCAGTCCGGCAATTGCGCCGTCAACGACGCGCCAGTCACCACCGACCATCACGCGGTCCGCCCGATGCGCGCCGCACAGGATCAACGCGGCAAGCGGATCGCCGGCGCCTGAAAACCGCGGCTCATCCAGTTTGAACATGGCAAGGTCGGCCTGTTTTCCCACCGCAATCGTGCCAATATCATCACGGCCGAGACAACGTGCAGACCCCGCTGTGGCCCAACGCAGAACATCCTTGTGACTGACCGATGCCGCGCCGTAGCGCAGGCGCTGTATCTGTAATGCCTGTCGTGCTTCCTGCATCAGGTTGGAGGCGTCTTCCGACGCGGAACCGTCCACGCCGAGCCCGACCGGTGCCCCTGCCCGTTCAAGATCTATCGCCGGGCACAATCCTGATGCCAGCACCATGTTCGAACCGGGACAATGCGCGATGCCGACCCCCGCCGTCCCGAGCCTGGAAATTTCATCAGGCGTGAAATGAATTCCGTGCGCGAGCCAAGTTCTGTCATTCAGCCAACCGACCTGTTCGAGGTAATCCAGCGGGCGGCATCCGAACATTTCGGTACAGAACGCATTTTCATCTTCGGTTTCTGCAAGATGCGTATGCAGGCGGACATTCCTGTCGGCGGCGAGCGCCGCCGTATCGGACATTATCTCGCGCGTTACTGAAAACGGTGAACACGGCGCAAGCGCTATCTGGGTCATTGATCCGGCCGCAGAATCGTGGAAAGCGTCGATTACGCGTGCACTGTCAGCCAGGATCACATCCCCGTCCTGCACGACAGTCACCGGCGGCAAACCGCCATCATCGACCGATAGGTTCATCGAGCCCCGCGTCAGCGTCACGCGCACGCCCATATCCCGCGCAGCGCCTGCCTGAATATCAACCGCCTCTTCCAGCCCGCCCGGGAACACATAATGGTGGTCTGCCGCAGTGGTGCAGCCGGACAAAAGCAATTCCGCCAGTGCAAGCCGCGTCGCAACATCAAGATATTCCGGCGTCAGCCCGGCCCAGACCGGGTAGAGGGTTTTAAGCCAGTCGAACAGTTCTTTATCCAGGGCCGGCCCGTATGCCCGGGTCAGCGTCTGATAGAAATGGTGATGGGTATTGACCAGTCCCGGAAGGACGACATGTTCCGACGCATCCAGCACGTCATCGCATGGAACTGCGGGCACACCGCCCGAGGGCAGACACTCGGCAATAATGCCGTCCTCTACGACAAGACCGCCGACACTGTCATCGGCAAGGATCGCCAAGGGTGTTTTGATCCAGGTTCTCATGAATCCAGTGTAGCGGAATCGATGATACGCGTCTGGACACAGAAGAGGCCTTTCTTCATCCTCAAGCCATGACTCATATTGAATATTTTCCTCATGATTACCGGTCCGGAAGGGCAGCGTTTCTGAGCGCCGCAGACAAAGCCGGTGCACAGATCGCCACCTATGACGCAGGCTCGACCGGCCCGGACGGTGATCCCGTCTTCACAGATGTCGCCCTGCTCGGCCGCGAAGACGCGCCATATGTCTTTTTGTGCAACACAGCTACCCATGGCGTCGAAGGGTTTTGCGGCTCCGGGATTCTTACCGGTTTCCTCGAAAGTGGTGAAGCATCAGCACTGCCGGACAATGTTCGCATGGTCTTTGTCCACGCGCTGAACTGCCACGGCTTTGCCTGGGTAAGGCGTGTGACGGAAGAGAACGTCGACCTGAACCGGAATTTCGTCGACCACGACCAGCCGCATCCAAAGAATCCCGAATACACAAAGTTGCACCCGGTCATCCTGCCCGAAGACTGGGAAGACAAAACCGTCGCTGCCTCCAAAGAAAAACTTGAGCGTTATGCGACGAAACACTCATTATACAAGCTGCAGTCGATCCTGACCGGCGGTCAGTACGCTCATCCGGACGGTATTTTCTTCGGCGGGACCGAACCGACCGGCGCGCAGCTCCGCTTTCGCCAGATCGTCGAAGAATACGTCGTCGGCGCTGAACACGTCCTTTTCCTCGACTGGCATACCGGACTTGGCGCATATGGTGCCGGGGAGCTTCTCGGCATGACGCGCCCCGGCAGCCCGCACGGTGACCGCGCCAGTAAATGGTTCATAAACGGGCTTGCCACACCGGCCGAAGGACAATCCCTGTCAGCACCGCTTAGCGGCACCATCGGATCCGGTCTGCGACGGCGGCTGGCCGATACCGATACTGACATAACCAGCCTCACCGTCGAATTCGGAACCTATTCAGTCCGCGACGTCCTGATGGCGCTCATTGCCGATAACTGGCTGCACGCGAAGGGCGAGGTCGACAGCGATCTGGGGCGCGCGATCAAGGCTCAGGTGCGCAAGGCGCTCTATCCGGACGAAGACGACTGGAAGGAACTTGTCTGGGTACGCGGCCGGCAAATCCTGCGCCGCGGCATGATCGGCCTCGGCGGACACTGAATCAAAACCCCGCGGCGGATTTCTCCGTCGCGGGGTTTCTGTAGACGCCTACTCCCATAAGCGATCAGGCTTTTTTAGCCCTTCATTGCTGCCTTCACGCGTTCCGGCGTAAAGGGCATCTGTGTAAGGTCTGCCCCGGTGAGAGCGCGAACGGCGTTCGCCACGGCACCTGCAGTCGGCGGAAGGCCCAGTTCTCCGATACCGCGGGGAATGCCACCCTGCGGCATAACCTTGA
>CAJQLI010000157.1 GCA_905479125.1 uncultured Alphaproteobacteria bacterium
CCGGCTTTCTGCATGACGGCGTCGCCATGCCGGAAAAAACATGGCGCGATCTCAGCGCCGACCGGCTGGCCTATGCTTTTGCGGTTAATACGATCGGGCCGGCGCTTCTCATGAAACATTTCCTGCCCCTGCTGGCGCGCGACGGCAAGGCGGTCTTTGCAACATTGTCGGCGCGGGTCGGCAGTATCGGCGACAACCAGCTTGGCGGCTGGTACGGTTATCGTGCGTCCAAGGCAGCGCTGAACCAGATGGTCCGGTGTGCCGCGATCGAGCTGAAACGCAGCGCACCGTCTGCCATCTGCGTGGCGCTTCATCCGGGCACGGTAGAAAGTGGCCTGTCTGCGCCGTTCGAAAGGCGCGGCCTGGACGTGCGCCCGCCCGGTCAGGCGGCGGACGAATTGCTGGCCGTCATCGAATCCCTGACCGCCGACAATACCGGCTCGTTTCTTGATCATCAGGGGAAGAACCCGCCATGGTAACCCCGGACACAGACAAAAGCGCAACAACAGACATCGTTGCCGGCAGGCCCGCCGTCTTCTTCGACGGAAGCTGCCCGCTCTGCACCGCAGAGATTTCCACCTACCGCAAATGTCGCGGCGCCGATGAGATCGACTGGGTCGATGTCGCGGATGGCGGCACCGGTGCACGCGATGAAACCATCGTCCCCGGACTGGTGCGCACCGACGCGATGCGCCGTTTCCACATGCGGCGGGCGGATGGAGGAATTGTCTCCGGTGGTGCCGCCTTTGCAGAACTGTGGGCGACACTGCCGGCATTTTCCTGGGCAGGCCGGATCGGGCGGCAATGGCCCGTCTCCCTTCTGCTTGAAGGCGCCTACAGGGCCTTCCTGCCGGTCAGGCCGTTGCTCCAGAAATTGCTGCGCAATCGACGCCGGCGGCATGGCACTGTAATAGAAAAAGGCGGCGCTGATTAGGCGCCGCCTTTTAGGAGTATACGTTCCCGGGCAGGCTAGCGCTGCACCAGTACCTCGAACGAGCGCAGCACAATTTCCTTGCCGCCCCAGCCGATATTGCACTTGCCGGCAACGACCTTGCCCGGATGCGTACCGGACTTGTACTTTCCCCGGCAGACAGGCAATGAACGACCGCGCTCGGCACCACCGATGATCATTCCTTTTGCCGACGGGCCCTTGGCCCAGGCGAGCTTCACGCCCTTGTTGGTCATGACCTCGAACTTGCGGATCACGATCTCCTTGCCGCCCCAGCCGATATTGCACTTGCCGGCAACAACCTTGCCCGGATGTGTGCCGCCCTGATAGGCCGCACGGCAGACCGCGAGCTTGCGGCTACCTTCGCTGCCACCGATGAAAGCATTCGCGGGCAGACGGCCGGTGCTGGCCGCCCATTTGACGTTGCCGCTTGATGCCGTCAGGGGCGGGTTGCCGCCGCCCGGTTTAGGCGTCGACGCGCCGGGCTTCACCGGACCGAAATACTTGGAGCATTTCGGATAGGTATAGGCCGCGACGGTAGATGACACACCTGTCGGGTCGGCGATTGCCGCGATCTGGGCCGCTGCCCGAATCATGTCTTCTTCGGTCACTGCATTGGCCAGGGTCTGGCTGGCGTTATAGCCTTTCTTGACCTTGCCCGCCGCTTCGGCCGCCTTGATCGCTTTCTTCATTTTCGCACCGTTTTTCGCAGCGTCGAATGCCTTTTTCATCGCCTCGAAATCTTTCTTCAGCTTGGCAAGCCTGGTGGCCTTTGCAGGACCGGTGGCTGCTTTCGCACTGCTTGAAGATCCGAGTGATCCGATGAACAACGCCATTTCGCCAACGGCGGCAACCTGGCCGAAGGTGATTGCCGCACAGGTCTTGGAATCCTTTGCAGCACCCATGCCGCAATTCACCCAGCCCTTGGGCTTGTCTGCCCAGCAGACCGGACCAACACCGTCATAACCGGCCTTGCAGTTCTTGTAGCAAAGCCCCGCGTCTTTTTCCTGACGTGATCCACAAACACCTGTTACCGGGTTGCCGATCTTGACGACCTTCGCGCAGGACAGGTCGAGCTGGCCGCCCAGGCCGAGCGCCTTGCAATTGGGTTGCTTGGGCCGGCAGATCAGGCCGATATTCGTGTAACCCGACTTGCATTTCGCATAGAAGATCAGGCCCTGTTTCTGGCAGTTGCCTTTGCCGTGCTTCTTTTCGCACCGGCTACGCATCCCGTTGTCATTCAGTGCATCACCGAATTTCCACGGATAGCCTGCGCCACGTCCATATTCAGTCGCGCGGCAGAACAGGCCCTGATTGGCCATACCCTTTGGGCAGACCGAATGACAGTCGAAACCGAAACGCTTCATGTTCTTGCCGCATTTATCATAGCACAGCAGCCCGATCCGATCCTGGCCGGAGGCACATTTCTTCGGCACCGTGCCGACACCGCGCCCGTATGAATCTTTCCAGCAGAAATCCTTACCGCTGTCGCTTGCCGCATAGGATGGTGTCGCCGACAGTGCTACGAACACCGCCAGCATCAGACATCCCAATAGTCGCAACGCTTTTAACTTTGCCATGATGGCCCCCATTTCAGTTCAAGGTTTCGAGCCGGACGCTCGTTATTGTGATTTCCGGATTGTCATTTCTTCGGCATTGCCGCTTTCGCGGT
This sequence comes from uncultured Alphaproteobacteria bacterium, assembly GCA_905479125.1. GTDB lineage: Bacteria > Pseudomonadota > Alphaproteobacteria > MPNO01 > UBA830 > CAXBCP01. The sequence goes on from CAJQLI010000157.1 coordinate 2,622, forward strand.
TGCAGCGGCGATGCGCTTGATTGATTCAAGATGGGCGTCAGCCACCGCCTGGTTGTGCTTTTGCATATCGCCAAAGATTTTTTCGGCCAGCCGGCCGGCCTTTTCATTTTTGGAATCAAGCTTCTGCATCGCAGCCTCGATAGCCTTTGACGCCTGGTCCTTGCGCTTCTGTGCGGCGGCTATCTTTTTCGCTGTCGCTTTCGCCGACTTCACGTCCTTGGCCCCCTTGTAAAGCGACACGAGTTCCTGCGCCGCTGCCTGGTACTGCGCCACACCCTTGGACATTTTTGCCACCTGCGCATGTGCCATGGTGCTTGCGCCAGTCATCAGAACGCCAACAAGAATCGGCACGAGTGTCCGTTTAAAAAACATCATTGTTTCCTCATAAGTTTGTGTTTGCCTACACGATTAAATTTACCCACCAACAACAGGGGATGATCCTACCCACCCCTGCATTACTCTCCACCCCGATCAGGGGCGGGCCGTCTTCTCCGCCGTCAGTTAGCCTTCGGCGCAGTCTTCAATTTTGCCCGTTCCGCCGCGATGATTTCCATCATCGTCGTCTCGTCAACGGCGCCTGGCACCAGCCGGTCGCCTATTACGAAAGCCGGTGTGCCGTTGATCCCGAGCGCAGTTGCAAGACGATAATTCCGTTCCAGCTGTTCGGTGATTTTCGGATCTTCCATGTCCTTGACCAGTTTTTCATAATCCAGGCCAAGCGCACGTGCCGTTGCCGTGACACTGTCGCCATCAGCCTGTTCAGCCGACATCATTGCATCGTGAAATTCGTGATACTTACCCTGGCGTTTGGCCGCGAGGGCCGCGCGCGCCGCGACAAGAGACTGCGGACCGAGGATCGCAAATTCCTTGTAGACAATACGCACATTCGGATCGTTGTTCAGAACCGCGCTCACCGTCGGTGCGACCCGTTTGCAGTATCCGCAATTGTAATCAAAAAATTCAACGACGGTGATATCGCCTTTGGGATTACCACCCACCGGCGAATCAGCATTCTGCAGCAGTTCTGGCCGGTATTGTTTCAGCGCCTGCGCGGCGGCCGCCTGTTTTTCAGCTTCCTCCTGCGCCTGCAGAACCTGCATGGCTTCACGAATAATGGCAGGGTTTTTCAGCAGGTATTCACGGATGACGCCTTCAAAGGCGCGGCGCTGCTCAGCGGGAATAGCGCCCGCCTTGGCTGCCGGCGCCTTATCCTGAGCCGAGACGCTCTGCATAAACACAGGCGAACACACGAGAGCCGCCGCGACAAAACCGATGCGAAAATTCCTGATCACGAAAACCTACCTCAATCTCGATATACTGTACTGGTGACGCCCGCTCTATCCGCGACGAACATAATTCGTTGCGGATTCTACCCAAGCAAACCGACCCGGTGCGTCGAAGCCCGACGCGCCGAAACAACCACAGATGCATTTGGCGCGCAACCATCGTTCGGCGCCAGCAACGTAAAAAATCATCAAAAATCGGCCGACCTCCATTCCACGGTTGCAGAGCCCGTGCAGCAGCATTTGATTCCGTGTAAAGAGGTCAGGATAGAGAAGGCAGGGCAAACGGATCAGGCCGCAGGGGAATCACAGATATCATGGGAATCGTAACCGACATCGTCCTGCCAGTCGCGCTGGCCTTTATTATGTTCGCATTGGGGCTCGGCCTCACATTCGCCGACTTCGCCCGTGTCGCACGCCAGCCGCGGGACTTTCTGATCGGGGCTGCGTCTCAGCTGATCCTGTTACCCGCCATCGCCTGGCTGCTGGTCAGCGTGTGGTCGTTGCCGCCTGAACTTGCCCTCGGTGTGATGATTATCGCCGCGGCACCCGGCGGTGTGACCTCCAACATCCTGACCGCGCTCGCGCGCGGCGATGTCGCCCTGTCGATCTCGCTCACCGCCGTGATCAGCCTGGTCTGCGTCATCACCATCCCGCTGATCGTCGTGTTCGCGCATGACCGGCTGATGGGGACAGCCGCGACCGGCGATATTTCGGTCGCAAAAACCGCTATCAGCGTTTTTGTGATTGTGACGGTGCCGGTCTCCATCGGGCTGATGGTCCGACATTTCGCCGACCGCTTCGCCCGGCGGTTCGAACCGTCAGCACGGCATATTTCAACCGTGCTGTTTGTCATCGTGCTCGGCGGGGCGATCTATCAGGAACGCGGTAACGTCGTTACCTATTTCGCTCAGGCGGGGCTGGTGACGCTCGCGCTTAACATCACAATGATGGGTCTGGCATATGGAATCGCCCGGCTGTTTGCCTCCGGGCCACGGCAGCGGATCGCAATAACGATGGAATGCGGTCTTCAGAACGGCACGCTGGCCATCGCAGTAGCTGCCCTGCTTTTCGGCGGCGGGCTGGTTGCCGTTCCGGCGGCAACGTACAGCCTGATCATGTTTGCCACGGCGCTGATTTATGTGGCGATTGCCCGCAAAAGCGTCAGGCCGGACTGAAACGCCGGACACTGTATTCCCTTAGTCAGGGACCAGTTCGTAAAGCGCGTACATCCCGCCGACACCAATTAACAGGAATAAGAGCAGCATCGGCACCAGCGACGTCACCGAACGCTTGTCGTCATTGGTCGCAGCACGTGTCCTGGGGGCAAATTCCCGCGGCGGTGATACCACGCGCTTGCCTGCCCCCGCCGTTCCATCGATGACCTTGGCTTTTGCCTCTTTGAAGTTGCTGCCGCCGCGAAAAATCGTCGAGGTCTGGGTCTGCCCAGTGCCCGGATTATGATCCTCCGCAATCACACGAATCCCCGCATAGCGATCGCTGTTATCGAGTATTTTCGCTTCATGGAGCGCGAGCTCACGGTCCTCGAAGACGGAACCGATCTCCCACTCCTTAGCGGATACATGCTTTTTGAGCGTATGGAGTTCGTAATTGATCATTATCTCTGCACAACCTTGAATAGGGGCTGTTATTCCGCAGTATGATACGGCTGAAAACTTTTAAGCTTTATTAACCGGGTTTCGCGGTGAGGTGTGTTGCAAACGGGATGCCAATTCCGGAAGATCGGGCATTCCTGCCCGATGCCCCGGATACTCTCAATGATTCAGACAATTCCGCCCCCCGACTGTCGCCGAGACCTGCCGGTCGACATGTCGGACAGACGGACCATGGCCACACCGCAAGACGGGGAAACATGAATACAGCCCCAATATCAACCGATGTGGTCATTGTCGGCGCCGGGCCTGCAGGCCTCGCCACGGCAAACTATCTCGGGCTGGCAGGAATCCGGGTGGTGCTGATTGAACGCAATACCGGCACCGTGGATGAACCGCGCGCTGTATCGATCGATGATGAATCACTTCGATCCATGCAGACCCTTGGGCTGGTCGATCGCGTCGTTGCGCGTACCCTCCCGGGCTACGGGTCGCGATACTATTCCCCCGGACAGCGCGAATTCGCGCGCGTCAAACCGACGACGGTCGAATTCGGACATCCGCGTCGTTCTGCTTTCCACCAGCCGGAGCTTGAGGCAATCCTGCTCGAAGGCCTCGGCCGCTTTCCAGCCGTCGACGTCTGGTTCAACCACGATTTCGATCGGTTCGAGCAGGATGCAGAGGGTGTCACGGTCACGGTACGCGGCCCGGACAGTCATGAAAAACACGTCCGTGCGGAATTTCTGGCAGGCTGCGACGGTGGCCGGTCATCCATCCGGCGGGCTATCGGCGCGGAACTGGAGGGCTCCAGCTTCGAAGAACGCTGGCTTGTTTTTGATACAATCAATGATGCGGACCACACCCCGGACTCGGTCGCTCATTGCGATCATAGGCGGCCGGCAATCAGCCTTCCCGGTTTCGGGCAGACACGGCGCTGGGAATTCGTCGTTCATCCGGGTGAAGATGCAGACCATTTCCTCAAAGAGGAAACAATCCGCGATCTGTTGCGGCCCTATATTGGTGACCGGCCGGTCGAGGTGATTCGAAAGGTGGTCTACACCTTTCAGGCGCGGGTCGCAGATCACTGGCGGGACGGGCGCGTCTTCCTGCTGGGCGATGCAGCGCACCTGACACCGCCTTATGCCGGGCAGGGCCTGAACAGCGGACAGCGCGATGCCAATAATTTCGCCTGGAAAGCCGCAGCTGTGATCAGGGGACAGATCGGGCCGGTACTCATGGATACTTATGAAAGCGAGCGCAAACCCCACGCATGGTCGCTGATCCAGATGGCGATTCAGATCGGCTGGGTGATGGTGCCGCGCAACTGGTTTCACACCTACGGCCAGATTGCGTTTTTCCGCTTCGCCGGACTGATCCCGAAATTGCGCGATTATTTTCTCGGGATGAAATTCAAACCGGAGCCCCGCTTCCACGACGGTTTTCTCATCGCCGATGGCGAGACACCGAAGCGGACCCTTGTCGGGCGGATGCTACCGCAACCGATGGTGACAACCGGGAACGGTGCCACGGCAAAACTGGATGACGTATTGGGGACGGGCTTCGCCCTTCTCGCCATCGGGGACGACGCCGCCGCCGCCCTGGCAGTGCTCGACCAGCCGATATGGGCACGTCTCGATGCAGAGCGGGTAGCACTGCTGCCCATTGACGGAGAGCAACGCCCCGGGCTGACAGAAAACAGGCTTCGGGTTGCACAAATTGCGGCAGAGGCCATGCCCCGCAAGCTCGAACCCTATCGCGGGAAAATTCTGCTGATCCGGCCCGACCGGTATGTCGCCGTCGCCTGCTCACCAACAGGCGTAACGGACATCGCAGATGCACTTTCCGGTCTTATGAGAACCGCTCCCGGCAAAGACGCCGCTTCGCGTTAAATGTCGTCCGGCCGCTCGCTCTGCGCACGATCGGGACTGCTCGCATGATCGTCCGGCTGGCTGTCATCCGGTGCATGACGGATTGCGGTCGGCGCCCCTTCGCCGCGCTTTGACGGGTGCAGGGACAGCACGTTGTCTTCGCCGGCGTCATCATCGCCGATATCGTCATCCATATCGATCCGACCGGGTGTGGGATAACCACCGGCGCCCCCGACGGCGCCACTGCCCATCAGCCTTTCAATCAGATCATCGAGCTGTTCAAGCGAACTGTAATCGAGCCGCAAACTGCCGCTCTTTCCGTCGAACGCGATATCGACATGCAGGCCGAGCGCATTGCCGAGCGCACGTTCCAGCGCCAGGGTGTCCGTATCCTTGGCCGCTGCCTGAGGCTTGCCCTTGCCTTTGGAGGCGCCGGCCGAACGACCACGGCGCGCGCGGCGTTCCTTGCCGAGACGCTCGGCATCACGAACGCTCAGACCTTCATCGATAATCTGCCGCGCGAGCGCCGCAGGATCCGCGGCGCGCAGGATCGCCCGGGCGTGACCAGCGCTGAGTTCGCCCTCGGCCAGCATTGCCCTTACATCTTCAGGCAGATCGAGCAGGCGGGTCATATTGGCAATATGGCTGCGGCTCTTGCCGACAACCTCAGCGACCTGTTCCTGGGTCTTGCCGAAATCATGGGACAGCCGGGCATATGCCTCCGCCTCTTCAAGCGGCGACAGCTCGTCGCGCTGGATGTTTTCAATCAATGCGACCGCGAGCGCTTCGGCATCGTTGAAGTCGCGAATGATCACCGGGGCTTCATGCACCTGGGCGCGCTGGGCCGCACGCCAGCGGCGTTCGCCAGCGACGATTTCAAAATTCCCGGGATCGCTCCGCGTCGGGCGAACGATCAAAGGCTGAAGAATACCCTGCTCGCGGATCGAGTTGGTCAGATCGCGGAGCGCTTCATCGGCGAAGTGCCGGCGCGGCTGCAACGGATTCGGAATAAGGTTCGCAATCGGGACCATACGGAACCCGACAGCGGCTCCATGCGAGGTGCCTCGGGAATCAACCGGGCTATCCGCTGCCGCCGCCGCGGCACCGGCTGAAACAGCCGCGCCTGCTGGAATTGTTGTCCGAGTTGCCGGCGGGGCTTCGGCCTGGGGCACCGGGTCGGCAGCGGGTGCCGGTCGGGCACCGGCATCGACCGCTTCTTCGGCCGCCGCGATATTGGTGCGATCCTCGCCGAACAAGGCCTCAAGGCCGCGTCCAAGCTGGCGCGGGCGGGGTTTTTCTTCACTCATCGGGATTCTCCTGTCGTACCGCCTTCAGGGCCAGTTGATGTGCCGTCTGATGGATCCGTTGATACACCGCCCGATTCAGCGGCATCCTGCCGGATCTCGGTGCTGGCAGCCTTGTCGCGCAGACTGTCCGGCACCAGACTACCCGTTCCGGTTGTGTTCGTGTCTTTATTCTTCTGTGCATCACGGCGGAGGACTTCGCCCGCCAGGTGAACATAAGCCTGTGATCCGGTGCAGGCGAGATCATATAACAGCACCGGCTTCCCATGCGAGGGAGCTTCTGAAACCCTTACATTACGGGGAATAACGGTATCGTATACCTTGTCGCCGAAGTAGCTGCGCACATCGTCCGACACCAGGGAAGACAGCTTGTTGCGGGTATCGTACATGGTCAGCACGATCCCTTCGAGTTGCAATTTAGGGTTGAACCGACCTGTTACACGATCAATCGTCCGCACAAGCTGGCTCAGCCCTTCAAGTGCCAGGAACTCGCATTGCAGCGGCACCAGTACCGTATCGGCCGCGACCAGACCGTTCAGGGTCAGCAGGCCCAGCGCCGGCGGACAATCGATTAGCACATAGTCGAACTGCGCCACGGCGCTGCGGATCGCATCTCTCAGCAGGTATTCCCGCCGGTCCATGTCGACGAGTTCCAGCTCGGCTGCGGACAGGTCCATCGTCGATGCCACGATGACGAGGCCCGGCACGGCTGTATCGATCAACGCCTGGTCGAGCGTGATCTCCCCGAGCAGCAGGTCGTAAGTGCCGGAGGTCCGGCGCGCGCTCTCAATTCCAAGACCCGTCGACGCGTTGCCCTGGGGATCGAGATCAACCACCAGCACCCGGCGCCCGACAGCGGCAAGCGCGGTTGCAAGATTAATCGCCGTCGTGGTCTTGCCGACCCCGCCCTTCTGGTTGGCAACTGCAATGATCCGGCCCGGCCGCACCGGAGACGCCTCAACCGCATCGTCAGCTGCCTTTTCCAACGGCGGAGGGGGCGCAGTCAACGTATCTGCCGGGGTATCGGGAAAGTCTTCTGCCATGAGTCTGGACCAGTTGTTGCTATTAGGGCCGGGATGCGTCCCCGGAAGCTGTTCTTGTCTATCCGGTCGCGCGCCGGTGCGTCTCCGCAGGCCGCACCTGTCAAGCGCCGGGCGTTAGCGTTTCTTCAGGCCCGTAATCCGCAATATACGGCTTTCGGAGCTGGTGACACTTTCAAATGTCTGGTGCTTTATTCTCCAGCGTTTCTCCGCCTCGGTCAATTCTTCCTGCCAGCGCCCGCCCTTCATGAACAGGCAGCGCTCCGCACCAAGCAAATCGGCCATTGCACAGAGCTTCTCAAGCGGCGCCAGCGCCCGGGCAGTCAGAACATCAACCGAGCTTTCCACCGATTCGTGACGCTGCGGCCACCGTTCCCGCGCGACATCCTCGACGCGGGCGGTTGTGACCGTCACGGGCGCATTGGTCGCCGTCGCCACCTCGCGCAGAAAAGCGCTCTTGCGGGTGTGGGATTCGATCAGTTCCGTCGGCAGCCCCGTCACGATGGCAAGCACCAGGCCCGGGAAACCCGCGCCGCTGCCGATATCGGTGATTGACCGCGCATCATCCGGCAGGTGTTCAACTAGCTGAATTGAATCACGCATATGCCGGTCCCAGAGGTCCGGGATACTGTTGCGCGAAACAAGGTTGAGAGTCTGCTGCCATTCCTCGAGATGCGCCGCATAAACCCGCAGCCGTTCCATTGTTTCACGTGAAACAATCGCGATTTCTTCAAATTTTTCAGGTGTTAAGGGGGAATCAGCAGTCATAAATCATGCAGCTTTCTCGCCGCGGCGGACATGACGGAGCAACGCCGTCAGCGCCGCCGGGGTCACGCCGGGGATCCGGCTTGCAGCGCCGAGTGTCGCGGGGCGGGCGGTGCCCAGTTTTTCCCGCATTTCGTTGGACAGACCACCGATCCGGCCATAATCCAGCCCGTCCGGCAGAGCGAGCGCTTCATCCTTGCGGAACGCGGTGATATCCGCCTGCTGGCGGTCCAGATACCCGGCATACAGGGAATCATTCGCCACCTGCTGCAGGATCGCCGGGGCAAAAGACGCGGTTTCAGGCCACACCCGAAGCACCGCCTCAATCCCCGCATCGGGCCCGCTGCCGGTATGCGCGAGCATTTTCAGCGCCGTCCGCGGCACCCCGTCCTGCGAGACCTTTATGCCATGCGCCGCCAATTCCTGCGGTTTCGCCGTCAGGGCAGTCAATGTTTTGCGGGCGACATCGAGCGCCGCGATCTTTTCGGCAAATGCGGTTTCCCGCACCGATCCGACACAACCGAGCGCAATGCCCGCCCCGGTCAGGCGCTGATCCGCATTATCGGCCCGCAGGGTCAGCCTGTACTCGGCGCGCGACGTGAACATGCGATAGGGCTCCGCCGTGCCGCGGGTGATCAGATCGTCGATCATCACGCCGATATATGCGTCCGCGCGGTCCAGGGTGAACGGCACATCGCTGCCACCGGCCGCACGGGCCGCATTCAGACCGGCCATCAGTCCCTGTGCCGCTGCTTCTTCGTATCCCGTCGTCCCGTTGATCTGTCCGGCGAGATAAAGCCCAGGTAAACGGCGGGTTTCCAGCGTCGGGCGCAATTCGCGCGGATCGACATAATCATATTCAATGGCATAGCCGGGGCGGATAACGCGCGCCCTCTCGAGCCCCACGATTTGCGCCAGGAAGGCGAGCTGCACGTCTTCCGGCAACGAGGTGGAGATCCCGTTGGGATAAACCGTGTCATCATCCAGCCCCTCGGGCTCCAGAAAGATCTGATGGCGCGACTTGTCGGCGAAGCGCACCACCTTGTCCTCGATCGACGGGCAGTAACGCGGCCCGGTGCCTTCGATCTGGCCCGAATACATGGGCGCGCGATGAATATTGGCCTGAATGATCTCATGCGCCGCCGGGCTGGTATACGTGATGTGGCAGGCAATCTGCGGTGTTTCGATCTTATCCGTCAGCGTCGAAAACGGCACGGGAGGGTCGTCGCCGGGCTGAACCTCCAGCGCGCTCCAGTCGATGGTGGTCCCGTCTAGACGCGGCGGTGTCCCGGTTTTCAGCCGTCCAAGGGCAAAACCGCAGGCCTCCAGCGTATCGGACAGACCCAGCGCGGGCGCCTCGCCGACCCGGCCGGCAGGTATTTTCTGTTCGCCGATATGAATAAGGCCGCGCAGGAACGTCCCCGTGGTCAGCACCACGCGGGATGCGCGGACCAATGTGCCGTCGGCCAGGATTACGCCGCGGACACGGCGGTTCTCGCCATCGCCGTCGAGCAGCAGATCCTCGACCCCGCCTTCGCGAATATCAAGATTTGCCTGATCCGCCAGCGTTTCCTGCATGGCGAGGCGATAGAGCTTGCGATCCGCCTGGGCCCGCGGACCCTGAACAGCGGGGCCCTTGCGGCGATTGAGAATACGGAACTGGATCCCGGCGCGGTCGATGACCCGGCCCATGATACCGTCCAGCGCGTCGATCTCGCGCACGAGGTGGCCTTTGCCGAGCCCGCCGATTGCCGGATTGCAGGACATCTCGCCGATGGTAGACGCCTTGTGGGTCACCAGCAGGGTCCGGGCGCCAAGACGCGCCGAGGCCGCCGCCGCCTCACAGCCGGCATGGCCGCCACCCACAACGATCACGTCGTAAGCGCCGTCTACTTCATCGTGTGAATTTTCGGATCCCGACATGGCGCGGAATATAGGGTCGGCCTCCGGGTCCGTAAAGCGACAATCGCCCGTCAGAACACCCCGGTGTTCAAATCGCGGCAGAAAATTGTTTCACGTGAAACATTTCTGGATCAATTACAGAACAAACCACAACATGTTGATTTACTTGCCAATACAGAAGTCATTGAAAATGACATCGAGCAGATCTTCGACATCGACCCGCCCGGTGACACGCCCCAGCACCCGCGCGGCAACCCGCAGATCCTCGGCGACAAGCTCACTATCCCCGGCGCCCGGCCCTGCTGTGGCCGCCCGTGC
>CAJQLI010000158.1 GCA_905479125.1 uncultured Alphaproteobacteria bacterium
CGAATGTCCGACGATATGGGCGCGTTCGATGTTCAGCGCATCCAACACGGCAATTGCGTCGCCGACAGCGATATCCTGACCATAGGCGTCATCGCTGTCGGGCACGTCTGACGGCGGATACCCGCGCGCGGAATAGGCTATACAGCGATGCGTTTTGCCGAGCGAGGCCACCTGCGCGGTCCAGGTCCGGTGATTGCCGGCGAATTCATGGATGAACAGCACGGGCGTACCCGTGCCGCTCTCTTCGTAATAAAGCGATGTGCCGTCAGTGCTCGCTAGGCTGGGCAAGTTTATGTGCTCCGGTTCATCCCTGAAGGATGACCATGCCCGTCAATTAACTTGCATACAAGTGGTGTGGATAGAAAATGTGCCAAAAGATGCCAATCACGCAGGCTTGATGTTGGTCGGTCGGCTTTGACAGATCGCGGGAGTGAAGCGTGACAATCAGGGAATTAGAAGAAAATTGGCGGAAAAGAGTGGGAGTCGAACCCACCAGGGACGTCTAACGCCCCTCACCGGTTTTGAAGACCGGGCGCCCCACCGGGGAACGATTCTCTTCCGACGTGTCGGGACAATACCCGACTTTCAATCGCCGCTAAAGGCATCTGCGGCCGGGCGGATAACCTCGTGCCCGTCGCCGACGCGGCGGGTGAATTTGACCTTGTCGAAGAATTCCAGGACCTCGATGGCGACGTTGCGGCCGATATCTGTGGCATCGCGGAAATTCGCTGCTGTGATCATCCCGTCCTCGACATCGGTTGAGACCGTCTCGGCGATATCCGCCAGTTTGCGCAGGGTTTCGGGCGGGTAGAACCGGTTTTTGGCAATCCGCACGACCAGGCCGTGACGCCCGGCGCGCACCAGCAGGGATTCCACCTTGCGCGGTTCGCTGCCTATTTCCTGTGCGATTTCCACGACAACGGGCGGTCGCAGGCCGCCATCGACCAGCAGCGGTTTGATCTTCTTCCAGTTGGTGGCGTCGGCTCCCTGCAGGCTCGGTTTATGGGACGGCAGGCGCACGCCCATGCCTTCCTTGACGATAACGCCTTCGCGCACCAGTTCCGCGGAGACGGCGACGGCGGCTTCAGGGGGCAGGCGGATGCCGGTGCCGGCCAGCACGCGGTTTTCGCCGGGGCCGACGGTATCAGGTGATTTCTTGTGCCAGGCGGCGAGCCCGGTCAGCACTGCGGTGCGCACGGAAGCCCAGCGGTCGTCGGAAAACCCCAATGTGCCGGTCTCGGTGCGGACCGATTTCATTGGCACCAGTTCAGCCAGCGCTTCCATGTCGTCATCGGTCAGGTTCCGTGTCGCGGCAAAACGGTCGAGGTGAAGCCCGTTGGGCGAGCTGTCCAGCAGGGACGACAGTGCAGTGCCGTCATCGGGGTCTTCCATCGCCTGCAGGAATTCAAGCCGGTCGGGTTTCGCCCGGCCGCGGGCCGGCGGAAACAGGTCGATCACGCGGCCGCCGCCCAGGGTGCGCTGCGCGGACTGGTCACGGAGGATCAGCCCGTCGCCATGTACGGCGCCGATCGGACGGTCGAGGACAATCTGTGCCAGGCCGCTTTCACCGGGCGAGATGTTCGTCGCGCCCAGAATGGCGACGCGCCCGGTGGTTTCGGCGGCGCCAAGATGCACGTGCACCGGTGTCCAGTGCGCCAGCGCGCGCGCTTCGGATTTCAGCACGCGCAGCCGGATATCGATTTTGTGCGAAGGTGCCGGGATATTACCGGTGACAACCCAGTCGCCGCGCTCAATGAGGTCTTTGTCGAGCGCCGTCCCTGCCAGGTTGAGGGCGCAGCGCTGCCCCGCGCGGCCACTTCCGGCCTTGGCGTTCTGCGCGTGAATACCGCGTATGCGGACATCCATGTCGGCCCCAAGCACATGTGCGGCTTCGTCGGCTTCAACCCGGCCGGAAAAAGCCGTCCCGGTCACGACAAGCCCTGCCCCCACCACATCGAAACTGCGGTCGATGGCGAGTCGGAAATTGCCAATCACCGGGCGTGGCGGCAGGCCTGCCGCAATGGTGAGCAGATGGTTTTTCAGGCCGTCGATACCGGCACCGGTCATGGCGGAGACCGGGAAAACCGGCAATCCCTCGAGCGACGTATCGGTGAATAACAGCTCGATATCCTCGGCGACCTCCGCGGCGCGCTCTTCGCTGACCCGGTCGATCTTGGTCAGGGCCACCGCACCGCGATTGACGCCCAGCAGGTCCAGGATGGCGAGGTGCTCCCGGGTCTGCGGCATCGGGCCGTCATCGGCGGCAACGATGAACAGCACGAAATCTATCCCGGCGACACCGCAGAGCATGTTGCGGATGAAGCGTTCATGACCCGGTACATCGATAAAGCCAATGGTCTCTGCACCGTCCAGAGGCAGGTAGGCGAACCCGAGGTCGATGGTGAGGTTACGTTTTTTTTCTTCCGGCAGGCGGTCTGTATCGATCCCGGTCAGGGTTTTGATCAGTAGCGTCTTACCATGATCGACATGGCCTGCGGTCGCGATAATCATCGCGGAAGATCGAGCGCCGGAAGCTGTGCGGTAAAGCCGTCCTCGTCTTCGAGACAGCGGAGATCGAGGATAAACGCATCGTCCTGGATGCGCCCGATGACCGGTACCGGCAGGGCGCGAAAGGCTTCTGCCAGGGCTTTGAGCGCGGTGCCGCTTTTTGCATTGGGCGAGATTGCCAGGCCCGCGCTCGGAATGCGCCGTGTCGGCAGGGCGCCGGAGCCAATCTGGCTTTCGCAGGCGGTATCGGTCACCGACCCGAACCCGTCGACGGCGGCAGCAAGGGCCGGGCCGATCCTTTCGGCAACGCCCCGGATCGCGTCCACCCGGCGTGCCAGCAGGCGGAGCGTGGGGACGCGTTCGACCAGACGGTCGGGATCGGCATAGAGACGTAGCACTGCTGAAAGCGCGGCAATCGTCATCTTGTCGCAGCGCAGGGCGCGTTTCATCGGGTTTTTCTTTATCTGCGCGATGTAATCCTTCGTGCCGACAATGATCCCGGCCTGTGGTCCACCCAGCAGTTTGTCGCCGGAGAAGGTGATGACATCCGCTCCGTGTTTCATGGCTTCCATCGGTGTCGGCTCATGCGGGAGGCCGAACTGTGCGAGATCGGTGAGGGTGCCGCTGCCGAGATCGATGGCAAAGGGGATGTTGTTGTCATGGCACAGTTTCGCCAGTTCCGGTTCCGGTACCTCGGCGGTAAACCCTTCCACCACGTAATTGCTCGTATGCACCTTCATGATCATGCCGGTATCCGGCCCGATAGCCCCGGCGAAGTCTTTCAGATGGGTGCGGTTGGTGGTGCCGACCTCGACCAGTGTGCATCCCGACTGGGCCATGATATCCGGCATCCGGAACGAGCCGCCGATCTCGATCAGCTCTCCCCGAGATGTCGGTACTTCCTTGCCCAGCGCGAACGTATTCAGGACAAGCATCACGGCAGCGGCGTTGTTATTGACGATGGTCGCGGCCTCGGCCCCGGTCATGGCGCATAGCTGGTCTTCGATATGTTCGTCGCGGTCGCCGCGTTTTCCCTCACCGATGCGGTATTCCAGGTTGCTCGCACCGCGCGCGGCGGCGGCCACCGCGTCGATTGCTTCTTCCGGCAGCGAAGCCCGCCCCAGGTTGGTGTGCAGAACCGTCCCGGTCAGGTTGAAGACCGGGCGCAGCGACGGGGCGGCATTTTGCGTGAGTGCCTCCGATGCCGCTTCAAGGATGGCGGTATCCGTCGGCGGTTCGTCTCCTGACGCTGCCATGTCTTTGCGGATTCCGGCCAGTGTATTCCGGATCGCTGCCGTCGTTTCCACCCGGCCGAACGTGTCGATAAGCGGCGCAATCGCATCCGCTTTCAGCAGCCGGTCGACGGAGGGCAGACGTGCCATGGGAGAAGATGTTTTCCGTGTCATATTGCCGGGAGAATACTGTTTGTGGCGGGATAGGCAAACGGTGCGATGGAGTCGTGCCAATATTGTGAAACCCGCGTATAAATCCCCCCTAGGTTTGCCGATAACGGTACCAGGGGAGACGGATATGAGCGCCGAAAGATCATTCAGCAAGGAAGTGGAATCGCTTCGCCTCGGCGATGGCGAAGTTTTTCATGGCGAGGGGATTCTCGCGGTCACCAAGGCTTTGCTTCAATCCGGCGTCGCTTATGTCGGCGGCTATCAGGGTGCGCCGGTGTCGCATCTGCTCGATGTGCTGCTTGATGCCGAGGAACTGATGGATGAAATGGGCATTCATGTCGAAACCGGCACGAACGAGGCGGCGGCTGCGGCCATGCTCGGCGCGTCCATCAATTATCCGCTGCGCGGCGCCGTTGGCTGGAAATCCATTGTCGGCACGAATGTTGCCGCCGACGCGCTCAGTAATCTTGCCTCGCCCGGTGTGATCGGCGGGGCGTTGATTGTCAGTGGTGAGGATTACGGCGAAGGCGCCAGCATTATTCAGGAACGCACGCTGTCGATGGCGATGAAATCGAGCATGTGGCTGGTCGACCCGCGACCGAACTTGACCTCCATCGTTGATACGGTGGAAAGCTCATTCGAGCTGTCGGAGGCGTCAAACACGCCGGTTATCATGCAGCTGCGCATCCGGTCCTGTCATGTGCAAGGACGGTTCATCGCCAGAGACAACAAGAAACCGCCGATCAACACGCGGGAGCGCCAGAAAGAACCGGCACCTTTCAACTACGGCCGCCTTGCCCATCCGCCTGTGACGTTTGCGCAGGAAAAACTCAAGGTCGAAGAGCGGCTGCCCGCGGCACAGAAATTTATCTGCGACAGGAAGCTCAATGAATTTTTCGACGGAGATATAGAGCGGCTTGGCATCATCGTGCCGGGCGGTCTCTACAATACGCTCATCCGCCGTCTTGCCCGGCTCGGTCTTGCCGACGATTTCGGCAACAGCAAGATACCGCTGATGGTCCTCAATGTGGTCTTCCCGTTGGTGCCCGACCAGATTAGGGACTTCGCCGCCGGAAAAGACGCGGTCCTGATTATCGAAGAGGGTAACCCCGAGTATATCGAACACCAGATCAATACCATCCTGCGCAAGGCGGACATTCAGACGCGCCTTCACGGCAAGGACGTGTTCCCGATGGCCGGCGAATATAACGGCGCCGTCATGCATCAGGGCCTGATGGGTTTCATTGAGGCAGAGGGGCTCGGTATTGGTGATCCAGTTCAGATCCGCGCCGAAGCGGATCGTATCGATGCGGCAATGGACGGGGCCGAGGCGGCGTTTCCGACGGCATTGCCGCCGCGCCCGCCCCAATTCTGTACAGGTTGCCCGGAACGCCCGGTGTTTTCGGCGCTTAAATTGCTGCAGGAAGATATTGGCAAGGTGCATATTGCTGCCGATATCGGCTGTCACGCGTTCGCGACGTTCGAGCCGTTTTCGATGGGGAATTCGATCCTCGGTTATGGCATGTCGCTTGCGAGCGCCGCGGCGGTCTCGCCTTTCCAGGACAAACGATCGATTTCGATCATGGGCGATGGAGGTTTCTGGCATAACGGTCTGACCACCGGGGTGATCGCCAACATGCTGAACGAGGGCGATGCTGTTCTGGTGATCATGCAGAACGGGTTTACCTCGGCGACGGGGCAACAGTTTATTCCGTCGAGCGCCAAGGGCCGGGGCGGCCGCGACCCGGGCATGTCCATCGAGAGGACGCTGGAGGCGCTTGGTGTGCCGTGGATGCGCACGGTGCGGACCTATTCGGTTGCTGCCATGGTGGAGACGTTGCGCGAAGCGCTGACGACCTCTGAAAAAGGTTTGAAGATCATTATTGCCGACGGTGAATGCCAGCTTGCCCGCCAGCGGCGCCTGCGGGGCGAGAATGCCGAAAAGCTCAAAAGCGGCAAGCGGGTCGAACTGCCGCGCTTCGGTATCGATGACGAAGTATGTACGGGCGATCATTCCTGTATTCGTCTGTCGGGCTGTCCCAGCCTGACGATCAAGCCCAATCCCGATCCTCTGCGAGAGGATCCTGTCGCGAGCGTCAATAACAGCTGCGTCGGCTGTGGATTGTGTGGCGAGGTCAGCCATGCAGCAGTGCTGTGTCCGTCCTTCTACCGGGCGGAGCGCGTACGTAATCCCGGCATGCTGGAACGCGCGGTCGAGGGGATGCGTAAATCCGTGATCGGTCTGCTCGGGGGACACGGGGCATGACCGCGCCGCTGACACTGCTGATCGCGGCTCTGGGTGGCGAAGGCGGCGGGGTGCTGACAAGCTGGATCGTCAACGCCGCGCAGGACAGCAACCTGCCGGTACAGGCGACGTCCATTCCGGGCGTCGCGCAGCGAACCGGGGCGACGACCTATTATGTAGAAATCTGGCCGCAGACCTGGGATGAAATCGACGGTGCCGAACCGGTGTTTGCGTTGAGTCCCTCGCCCGGCGAGATCGATGTCTTTGCATCGAGCGAGCTTCTGGAAACCGGGCGCCAGATACAATCCGGCTACGTGACGCCGGATCGTACACTGTTGATCGCCTCGACCCATCGCGTCTTCGCGACATCTGAAAAGATGAAAATGGGCGACGGCCGGGCCGATAACAAGCAGTTGGTTCAGGTGGCGGGCGACAGGTCCAAATCGCAGATATTTTTCGATATGGAAGATGCTGCACGGAACGCTGGTGCGCATATCAGTGCCGTGCTGCTGGGCTCCATTGCCGGTTGCGGCACATTGCCGATTTCCGATGAGACTTTCCGTGAAGGAATCCGGGCCGAGGGGAAGGCCGTGGAGGCCAACCTTGCCGGATTTGAGGCGGGGCTCAAGGCGGCAAAGGGCGATGTCGCGGTACAGGCGTTGCAGCCCGAAGACCGGTTTGCACATGTGACAGCTACCCCTGATCTTCTGAAACGCGCCGCATCGTTCCCGGCCGAGGTGCAGCCGACCCTGGACCACGCGATCCGGCGGCTGATGGACTTTCAGGATACGGCCTATGCGGGGCTCTATCTCGACCGGTTAGCCCCCTATGCTGACGGTGAGGTGGATGTTCTGGTGCGAGTCGCGAAATACCTCGCGGTGCGTATGTCGTTCGAAGATGTCATTCGTGTCGCGCAGGCCAAGACACGCCCCGAACGCCTTGCCCGCATCCGTGCGGAGACAGGCGCTGCGGCAGGTGATTCGGTGAAAGTTACTGAGTTCCTGAAGCCCGGCATCGCGGAATTCTGCGACGTGCTGCCCGAGGGCATCGCGCGGATGGTTCTGGCGCGCGCCGAAAAATCCGAGAAACTTCGAAACTGGCACAAAGGGATGGAGCTGAATTCATCCTCGGTGACCGGCTTCCTGAAACTGAAAACGCTTGCCGGTATGCGCCGCTGGCGTCGCCGCACCTGGCGCTTCCGCCGTGAACAGGAATCGATCGAGGCGTGGCTTGACCTGATTTCGCAGGCACAGAAGCTGAATGCTGCACTGGCTGCGGAGATTGCAGAATGTGCCCGCCTGATCAAAGGCTACAGTGATACCCATGTGCGCGGGACCGGCAATTTCGGACGTATCAATGCGGCCCTGATCGGCCCGGCACTTCGTCGGGAAATCGATGCAGAGTCCGCGGCGGTTGATATAGCAGCTGCCCGCGAGGCGGCGCTTGCTGACCCGGATGGCCTGACACTGACCCAAACGCTGTCGGCATCTGCCGTGCCTGTGCCGGCAAGACGCGAAGCCGCCGAGTGAGGATTTCTGTCGGCGGCATCCTCGCAGCTCTTGTTATCTTTGTTTTTGGGCCCGCTCAGGCTCAGGTGCCGCCAGGTGAGACCGAATATGCTGCATATAAGGGGCTGCATCTGGCAGCCGCCAGTGGTGATGTTGCGGAAATCCGGCGGCTGGCTGCCGACAAGAAACAGCTGAATGCGCGTGATTCTTACGGCCGGACACCGCTAATGGTCGCGGCCTATAAAAGCCGGATCGACGCGGCGACGGCGCTCATCGCCGCGGGCGCTGATCTCGATGCTTTAGAGAACGACCGATACGATGTGGTCACTATTTCTTCCGTCGCGAATGATGTGAAGATGTTGAAGCTGGTCCTCGAATCCGGTGCGAAGGCAGGCCAGATGACCAGCCCCTATGACGGCACCGCGCTGATTGCGGCGGCCCATCTTGGGCATGTTGACGTGGTGAAAGCCCTGATCGCCGCCGGGGCGCCGCTGGATCATGTGAATAATCTGAACTGGACGGCGCTGATCGAATCCATCGTGCTTGGCGATGGCGGTTCGAACCATGTTGCCTGCCTGACGGCGCTGATAGAAGCCGGGGCGGACGTAAATATCGCCGATGGCAACGGGGTGAGCCCGCTGCAGCTGGCGGAGCGTCACGGTTTTGACGAGATGGTCCGTCTTCTGAAGGCCGCCGGCGCGAAGTAATCTGCGTTTGTCGGACTTACTGCGTCTGTTCCTTGGTTTTCAGGAACCGTATGTCAGGCCATTCCTCTGTTGCCGTATCGAGGTGCCACGCATTGCGCGCGAGAAAGACGGGCATGTCATCATGGTCATCGGCAACGGCGCCGCTATTCGCATCCAGAAATTTCTTCAGCATGTTGTGATCGTCCGCTTCGACCCAGCGTGCCGTATGCAGGGACGAGGTTTCAAACCGCACGGGTACATCGTATTCGGACCGGATACGGTCGGCCATGACCTCGAACTGCAGCGCGCCGAGTACGCCGACGATCCAGTCGGTGCCGATCCGGGGTTTGAACACGCGTGCAACGCCCTCTTCGGCGAGTTGCTGCAATGCCCGGCCAAGGTGTTTGGCGCGCATCGGATCGGTCGGGTGGACAGAGCGCAGCATTTCCGGCGCAAAGCTTGGTATGCCGGTAAAGCGCAGCTCTTCTCCGTCGGTCAGTGCATCACCGATGCGCAGGTTGCCGTGGTTGGGGATGCCGATGATATCGCCTGCATAGGCGTCTTCGGCGGTTTCGCGGTCACGTGCCAGGAAGAGCATCGGGTTATGCAGGTTGACCTGTTTGCCGCTTCGGATATGGCGTAGTTTCATGCCGCGTTTGAAATGGCCGGATGACAGGCGAAAGAACGCGATACGGTCCCGGTGTTTGGGGTCCATGTTTGCCTGAATCTTGAACACGAAACCGGTGACATGATCCTCTTCCGGGTCGACGATCCGCTCCTCGGCTTTTTGCGGACGCGGTGGCGGCGCCATTGAAACGAGGCCTTTGAGCAGTTCCTGAACGCCGAAATTATTGACGGCACTGCCAAAGAAGACGGGGCTCAGTGTCCCTTCGCGATACGCATCCAGATCAAGCGGCGGGCAAAGCCCCATTGCCATGGGGACTTCTTCGCGCAGTTTTTCGACCGCATGCGGTGGCAACAGCTCGTCCAGTTTCGGGTCGTCCACGCCCCGGCAGATCGTTTCTTCACCGCCTTCATCGGCGATCTTGCCCGCGGCATTGCCTTTTTTCATCAGCACCAGCCGGTCGTCAATCGTGTCGTAACACCCCAGGAAGTCGCGGCCCATGCCGATCGGCCAGCTTGCGGGCGTGACGTCGAGGGCGAGGGTTTCCTCGATCTCCTGCAACAGGTCGAACGGCTCGCGGCTCTCGCGGTCGAGCTTGTTGATGAACGTGATGATCGGCATGTCGCGCAGCCGGCAGACTTCGAACAGCTTCCGGGTTTGCGCCTGGATGCCACGTGCAGCATCAATCACCATGACGGCGGAATCGACGGCGGACAGGGTACGGTAAGTGTCTTCGCTGAAATCCTCATGGCCGGGAGTGTCGAGCAGGTTGAACGTGCAACCGCCATATTCATACGTCATGACCGATGACGCGACCGAGATGCCGCGCTCGGCCTCAACCTTCATCCAGTCCGAATGTGCCCGTCGGGCCTGGCCTCGCGCTTTCACCGCGCCCGCCGTCTGGATCGCACCACCGAACAGCAGAAGCTTTTCGGTCAGCGTGGTTTTGCCCGCATCGGGGTGGGAAATGATAGCGAAAGTTCGCCGGGCGGCGATTTCGCCGCTATGAGCGCTCATGGCTATGTCCAGAAATAGGGTTCCGCACCGACAGGCAGGATCAAACGCAATATAAGCGTATCTGCAGG
>CAJQLI010000159.1 GCA_905479125.1 uncultured Alphaproteobacteria bacterium
TGCTGCGCTACATAGGCAAGCACGGCATACGCGCCGCCGAAAGTGACCACCGCCATCTTGCTGAAAAATACGGCTTCCTGGGTAAAGACGTTTTGCGGTCCCAGCATCGCAGCCAACACGGCAATCGGCCCAAGCCAAAGAGCAAGGCACACAACGATGACCAAAACGGCACGCCTCAGCGATGGCACCAGATGCGTTAACCTGCCCGCAGCAATCATTCGGTCGACGGCGTAGTCAGTGTCCGACGTCGCACCTGAATCGACTTTTACATCATCAGTGCCAAACATCGCGGGGTGCAGCCGGTAGGCCACGACACCGACCCCCGCCGCACAAGCGATAATGGCGGGAAACGGTATCGCGAAGAAATAAATTGCGATGAACGCGCCGGCGGCAACGGCAATCATCAGCCTGTTGCGAAGCGCCTTGCCGCCGATCCGGAGAACCGCCTGTATTACGACCGCCAGAACCGCCGCTTTCACGCCAAAGAACATGGCCTCTACAAGGGTGACATCCCGGAATCCGGTATACAGGATACTGAGTACCAGCATGACCGCCGCACCCGGCAGCACGAACAGAACCCCGGCCGCGATTCCGCCCGACGTCCGGTGCATCAGCCAGCCACAATAGGTGGCGAGCTGTTGCGCTTCCGGGCCGGGCAGCAGCATCGCGTAGTTCAATGCATGGAGAAAACGGTTCTCGCTGATCCAGCGTTTTTCATCGACCAGAACTCGATGCATCAGCGCAATTTGACCGGCGGGCCCACCAAAACTGAGCAGGCCGATTTTCAGCCAGACGCGGAAGGCCTCTCGGAACGAAGGTATGTCAGATGTCATGCAGCAGGAACCCCGGTATTCAGGCTGTGTGCACGGGATTCATGACGGGGTTATGACAACAGAGATTTATCCCAACCGCCAGCTTCCCGGCCTATCCGACCGCCAGCTTCCCGGCATTGAAATCATCCACAGCCTGTTGAAGCTCGTCCCGCGTATTCATCACGAAGGGACCGTACTTCTCCACCGGCTCGCGGATCGGCTCACCTTCGCAATATAAAACATCAGCGCCTTCGGCACCCGCGGTTATCGTCACGGTGCCGTCCCCGCCAAACACGGCGACACCCGGTGCCGGCACCTCATGCAGGTGTCCTTCGCTATCGGGTGCACGGACGCGGCCTTCATAGACACACATGAACAGATCGTTCCCGTCCGCGGGTGCGACCGTCCATTCGGTTCCGGCTTCGAGCCGGACATCCATCAGGCGGATCGGAATTTGCGGCTGCGCAGGACCGTGCACACCCTCAAAATCGCCCGCAATCACCCGGGCCGATCCACCGGCGAAAGAAGCCGTCGAGATCTTTTCCGCGGGAATGTCCTGATAACCGGGCGCCATCATTTTTTTCTCTGCTGGAAGATTGACCCAGAGCTGGAATCCCTTCAGCCGGCCATCGATCATTTCTGGCAGCTCCGAATGGATGATCCCGCGTCCTGCGGTCATCCACTGAACATCGCCGGGGCGCAGCAAACCGTCATTCCCAACCGAATCCTGATGACGCATCAGGCCCTCGAGCATGATGGTGACCGTCTCGAATCCACGATGCGGATGGTTTGGAAACCCGGCGATATAGCTATCTGGATCATCACTGTCGATGCGGTCCAGCATCAGGAACGGATCCACCGTATCCAGTTGCGGCGTGCCCACCATGCGCGTCAGCTGCACGCCTGCGCCGTCAGTGGCCGGCATGCCGGGTGAAATAGCCGTCAGATATCTGCTGTCCGTCATGATCGTTCTTTCTGATCTGAAATCCTGTTGGGGAAGTATGTCGAAAAAGCGGGTAATTCAACCGGCATATCGGGCAAAGGCCGTCATGGACAGCACCCCGTCGCCGTCCAACGCCCACAATGTTGCCCCCGTATCGGTCATCGCACCGCGGACCGTGAAGGGCGCGGTATCGAATATCGGCTTGTGAATTCGAAAGTCGAGCGCCCTTAACTGTTTCCCGACGGCGCCCGTTCGCGCCATCTCGACCATCAGGAAGTTGATCATCGTTCCCTGGACGATCAGCCCCGGGTGCCCCTCAACGTCCATGGCATAGCGGCGATCATAATGAATGCGGTGCGAATTGAACCGGATAGCCGAAAAGCGGAAAAGTGTCACCGGATCCGGGTCGACAATACGTTCCCAGTCATGCAGCGCCGGTAATTCGGGCGAAGACGTATCGAGGCGGTAGTCGGTGCCAAAATACATAAAACGGCGTTCTTCAATAACCGCGATACCGGCCGGCCCGCTGAGGGTTTGCCGGAACATCAGCGAAACAACCGGTCCTCCCTCCGCCAGGTCATCGATATCGATTGCTGCGATTTCACTCTTTCGCGTCATCTCATCACCGATCCGCAGCACACCCTCGAATTGAGTATTTTCTCCGCGCAACCTTTGGATCGGAAGCGGAATTTTCGGCATGAAACCGCCCGCGGGCTGCCCGTCCTCCCGCATATTCTGCGGGCCATGCGTCGGCACGAAGAATGGTCCATGCCAACCCGGCGGCAACGGATCGCCAACTCTGGATGCGGGAGGATCAATGCCAAACGTCGCCGCGAGCTGCGCCACACCGGCAGCCGTCACGACATCCGATGTCAGGACAGACTTGCCGACATATTCACAGAGATCAGCCAATACATCCGTCAATGAATATTCCTCCCGAATATGAATGCGTCGAACGCGGAACTATCACGCCGATTTAAGAATGCCCTCAACGGCTGGCCAGCGAAGGGCACCCTGTTCCGCCATCTGGGCCACATACGCGTCATAGGGATAGTTGCCGAACGCTGTCTTGAAGTTGCGGCGGGCACGAATACGGGCGAACCAGTCGGTCACGTGCGGACGTCCTTCTTCCCACATCGGGTGGAACTGCAGTTCAGCCACACGGTTCAGATACGAGGTCAGCGAAACATCGGCCAGTGTGTAGACATCGCCGGCCAGCCAATCGCGATCCTGCAGGGCTGTTTCCATGTCC
>CAJQLI010000160.1 GCA_905479125.1 uncultured Alphaproteobacteria bacterium
ACTTGATATCAGCCATCGCATGCGGGGAGCGCAGGACGTGGCCCCAGGCCTGACCTCGCAGGTTCACATCGTCCAGAAACTCTCCGCCCCCGGTCAGAAGCCTCGGATCCTCTTCCCGCGGCACCGATTGCCCAACTGCAAAGTCACCCATTCCCTAAAACTCTCCAGACCAATACATGGCAGACCGTCGAACCGGTCCGATCTCTCATTTATAGCGGATCGATGACCGATACGGCATAGGGGGGCGGGAATTTGCAGAAATACGCGCAATGTTGCATTAGAATAGACAATCGCGCGGCCTCCGCGCGCATGTCTGATACCGGAACGAAGGGATAAAAATCGTGATCATCGATTGTCATGGCCATTACACCACCGAGCCTTCGCAGCTCACCGATTACCGCAAGTCACAGCTGGAAGCGCTGGACGCCGACCCCTCATTCATGCCGACGCCGGCAGACCTGAAGATTTCGGATGATGAAATCCGCGAGCGGCTTGAGCCGAACCAGATCAAGCTGCTGCGCGAACGCGGCATCGACAAGACGATCTTTTCCCCGCGTGCCGTCGGCATGGGCCATCACCTCGGGACCGAGCAGACATCTTATTACTGGGCAGAAATCTGCAACAACATGATCCGCCGTGTCTGTGATCTTTATCCTGACAAGTTCATCCCGGTCTGCCAGCTGCCGCAATTTCCCGGCGTCGAGCCGGCAAAAGCAGTGGCGGAGCTCGAACGCTGCGTAAACGAGATGGGCTTTATCGGCTGCAACGTGAACCCGGATCCGTCCGGCGCATGGTGGACCGACCCGCCGATCACCGACAAGTGGTGGTACCCGCTATGGGAGAAAATGGTCGAGCTGGACGTGCCCGGCATGCTTCATGTTTCGGGATCATGCAATCCGAACTTCCACCACACAGGCGCGCATTATATTGCGGGCGACACCACCGTGTTCATGCAACTGATCGTCGGCGATCTGTTCAAGGATTTCCCGACGCTGAAATTTATCATTCCCCATGGCGGCGGCGCCGTGCCTTTCCATTGGGGCCGGTACCGCGGCCTGGCACAGGACATGGGCAAACCGACGCTGGACGAACACCTGCTGAACAACGTGTTCTTCGACACCTGCGTCTATCACCAGCCGGGCATCGACTGCATGACCAAGGTGATCCCGACCAAGAATATCCTGTTCGCATCCGAAATGGTCGGCGCGGTGCGTGGCGTCGATCCGGAAACCGGGTTCAATTACGACGACACGAAACGCTATATCGACGGCACACCGAACCTGACCGAGGCCGAAAAGGCCGAAGTGTTCAGCGGAAATGTTCAGAAGGTGTTCAGCCGGCTGAAAATCTGACCGGCGGTATATCTAAACATAAGGGCCCCGCAGAATTGCTTCTGCGGGGCCCTTGTCGTTTGGGATAATGGCAGCGACGTGCCTTAAACCGTGGCGCGCACCTTGCCAGGCGCGGCCTGCATCTCGTCCTGACAGGCTTCGGCATATTTCAGGTTGGTATCGAGCACCACGGCGATCGACCGCACCTTCATATGTTCCGGGTCGCGGCCCGGCGGCAGGATGCCTTTTTCCTTCAACTCGGTCGCCGCCTTGCGCAGCCGGTTACGTGTCATGACGATGCCGTAATCGGTCTGGACAAGGTTTTCCCGCGTCCGGTCGACGATCGGTCCCATGGATTCCTGGAGGCTTGCATCCTGCATGCCGAAACCGAAGACACCCGAATAGGTCTCACCGCGCTTCTGCGCCGCCCGGTCGATCATGTAGTCGTTATCGCTGTTCTGTTCGGGGCGGAACGTGCCGGGGATATTCTTGGTGTGAATACCCTTGCCGTCGAGACAGGCCTGACGCTCGTCCGCCGTCAACGGACGGGTCGGGTGATAGTCGTAGCTCCAGGTCCAGCAGTTTTCATCATCGATCGGCACCCAGAAATGCCCGTGTTGCGGATGGTCTGCGCGCGGCGCGATCATCGTGAAGCACGGCATGACCCACTGGGTAACGCGCCAGTAATGCTTGTCGCCTTCGACGTTCCGGCGCGCACCGATATACAGCCCGCCATCTGACGGCTCAACTTCAAACACGGGCTTCAGATCACCCATATTGTAGCTATTTGCCTTGGCGCCCTTGAACAGCGGATCGCGTTCCAGCTCGCGGGAATGCAGGAAGGACACGTGGCTCGAATCGATGCCGCCTTCGAGGGCCTGCAACCAGTTGTTTTCCTGGATGCGCTTGGTCGTGACGGTCTGTTCCGGTGCGACAGTCGCGAACTCCCAAAGCGGTTCGGGCGGCATCGTGTCCGGGTTCCCCATATAGGTCCACAACACGTCGCCGACCTTGATCATCGGATAGGCCTGCAGTTTGACCTCGTCGCGGAACTTGCTGTCTTCGCCTTCCGACGGGATATCGACACAATTGCCTTCGACATCGAATTTCCAGCCATGATAGGGGCAGCGCAGGCCGCATTCCTCGTTGCGGCCGAACCACAAGGACACACGACGATGGGCGCAGAATTCCTCGAGCAGACCGTAACGGCCCTCGGTATCGCGGAAAGCGATCATTTCCTCGCCGAGAAGCTTGACGCGAACCGGCGGGCAATCGTTCTCCGGCAATTCTTCAGCCAGCATCGCCGGCAGCCAGTACTGGCGGAATAATTCACCCATGGGCGTTCCCGCATCTGTCTGCGTCAGTAGGTCGTTCACTTCCTTGCGAAGCATGTATCCTCTCCTGTATCACGTGTCGGATCGAAGCGATGTCCGGTCCAGGGTTGTTTATAGCCCTGTCTATAACGCTCCTGCGCCGTCGATCCAATATATAGTCGCGATGGCTGGGAGCCATAAATCTTGCAGGTTCCGTGTAAAGTTAGCATTCTAAGTATATCGTGGGAATTGATCATAATTAAGACGTCGAGAACACAACGACCAGCCCCCTTGAGACGCAACTGGTAAGATAAAATGCCTTTCACAGAAATAGACGGTATCAACACCCACTACGAAGTCCGGGGCGACGGTCCTGCAGTGTTAATGTATTCGCCGGGCGGATTCGATGCGCGCATTGAACAATGGACCGACCTCGGGGTGTATAAACGGATCAAGCTGCTCGACCACCTTCCGGCCAGATACACCTGCATCCTGTTCGACCGGCGTGAGAACGGCCAGTCCGGCGGCCGGGTGGAACAGATTACCTGGGACCATTTTGTCCGCCAGGGCGCAGGACTGCTCGATGCGCTCGACATCGACAAAGCCCATATCATGGGAGGCTGCATGGGGTGCTGCCCCGTCGCAGCATTCGGCGCGACACATCCGGAACGCACCCTGTCGATGGTTCATTACTGGCCCGTCGGCGGAGCAAAATACCGTATCAGCAGCCATCAGCGTTTCGCAGCACATATCGAATTCGTCGAAGCGAACGGACTGCAGGCCGTCGTCGACCTCGTCAACAGCCACACCAAAAACTTTTCCGGCGACCCGCGCGGCGGCCCCTGGGGGCAGCCGATCCGCAATTCGGCAGCATTCGCCACCGCCTATGCAGCGCTCGATCCTGCAGGCTACGTCCAGACCGTCACCGCGATGTATCTGGGCCTGATCGATCGTGACACCGCCCCGGGCGCGGACCCCGAGGCGCTGATGGCGCTCGATATCCCGTCACTCATCGTGCCGGGAAATGACAACTTTCATGCAACATCCGCTGCACGTTACCTGCAGGAATGCCTGGACGGTTCCGAGTACTGGGATATTCCCGTTGACGACCAGACCGAAGACAACGCCCCGGCAAAGGTTCTGGAATTTCTCGACGGCGCCAGCAGATAAGCGACGGTATCCAGCAGTTAAGCGACGGTATCCAGCACAGGCTTCGCGAACAGATCTTCCATTGCCATCGGTTCAGAAATAATCTTCTGGGTCACAGCATGGCCAATAAGTTTTTCCAGCGTGTCGCGGTTGGGTTCAATCCCGTAGGGCAATGGGTCGTCCATGTAGTCGAGCGCTGCCTGGTGAATTTTATCGACCCGGCTTGGCGCCGAAATACGCCCCGCTTTCAATTCTTCGACATATAGCCGTTTCGACGCGGCGAATCCTTCCATCACCTGAACGGCAACATCGGGGTTTTGCTCCAGCAGCTCGTCACGGACCACAACGCAATGATTGATCGGGTAAAGCCCGCGTGTTTTCAACGCGCCAACGGCCGCGGCAAACGGGTCTTCAAACATCGTCGCGACATCCGGATGATCGACTTTTGCGCCGACGGCCGCAACGAGATCGCCCGATGACAGTCGGCCTGCGAGATCGCCGTCTTCGAGCGGCTGCACATTCCCGGGCGCGCGGTATTCAGCCACGTGTTCATCGCCGGATGGCGCCCAGGAGATAGATGACAGATCGACGTCGAACTCTTCCTGGATGATTGACCGCGCCCAGACACCCGTCGTGACCGTATAGCCCCGATTCACCCCGACCCGTTTTCCGGCAAGGTCCGCCGGTGAGGTCAGCCCCGATGGCACGTGGTGCAAAATCGCATCGTGATGGAAATCACGCACCAGAAAGATCGGCAGCGCGGTGAATTTCACCCCATGCGCCTTTGCGCAGATATAGGTGGTCAGCGCCATCTCACAAACGTCATAGGCCAGTTCACGCACCATCCGGCGGAAGCCATGGACCAGAACCGGCACCTCTTCGAAATCGAGCTCGAAATCAGGCAGAGAAACCTCCCCCTCTTTGAGCGCCCGGTTATTGCCCTGGGTGCGCGAAACGGCGTGCAGTTTGGTCTTGGTCATTTTCTTAAATTCTTTCAGTAAGTTAGCAACAATCAATATCGCCGTTATCTTCGAGCGATGGCAGCAGCCAGCGAACCGGCAGATCGCCATCGGCCACCTTTGCGACAGGCGCAAACACCTTCAACCGGTAGCGGCGCTGGTTTTTCCAGAAAATCACATTGGTTTCGTGGGGCGGGAATCCGGGCCGGAGGCCGGGATCCTGCGACACCAGGATAATCTCCGACCCGGGAACGCCGAATCGGTCACGCACCAAGCCCTCAACACGGGAAATATCCCCCAGCGTGTCTTTTTCCGGCCCGAGTCTTCTGAACATCCATCAATCCGAGGCTACGACATTGCCGGAACTCTGCCGCTTTGGTAAGTCATGGTCAACAATACAACAGGAGACACCGGCATGGTCGAAAAAGTAAACGCAGCGGTTAGAACCGCCCCCCAGACAACAGAATTCCGTGAATACGACATGCCGGACATTCCCGACGAGGCGGCGCTGCTCAAAGTAGAGGTCGCCGGCATTTGCGGTACGGACGTTAAATTCTATTCGAAGCCCCCCTTCGAAGGCCCGGTCATCATGGGCCATGAGAATATCGGTTATATCGCCAAGGCCGGGAAAACGTTCCAGAAACGCCGAGGCCTGAAAGAAGGCGATCTTGTCTTTGCAGAACACTATGTGGGCTGCATGAACTGTGAACACTGCCACCGGGGCGATTACCGCCTGTGCATGGCAACCGACTGGCGCAAAAATCCGGAAGGCCTGCGCTTCGGCTACACCCTGGCCGAACGCGCGCCGCACCTGTTCGGCGGGTTTGCCGAATACATGTACCTGCCGTGGAATTCCGTCATTCACAAGGTTCCTGACGGGTTGTCGCCGGAACTGGCAGGCGTCGTCACACCGATGGCGAACGGTATCCAGTGGGCACTGTTCGACTGCGATGTCGGATATGACAGCCGCGTCCTGATCCAGGGCCCCGGACAGCAGGGGTTGAGCCAACTGGTCGCCTGCAAGCAGGCAGGCGCATCGCTGATTATCATCACCGGCACGTCGAAAGACACTGCACGCATGGAGGTCGCGAAGAAACTCGGCGCCGATTGCGTGATTAATGTCGACGAGGAAGATCCGCTGGAGAAAATCAACGAGGTGACCGGTGGCGAAGGTGTCGACGTGTCTCTCGACTGCACGGCCGGCGCCGGCACCATCCCGGTCCTGCTCGGCATCGAAGCGCTGAAACGCAAGGGCGGCACCCTGCTGATCCAGGGCGATGTCGCGGAGTTCCCGAACTTCCCGCTGGG
>CAJQLI010000161.1 GCA_905479125.1 uncultured Alphaproteobacteria bacterium
GCAAGTCCTTGTCGATGTAATCCATGGCGCCCGCGGCTAGTGCTTCGGCTTCAACCTCCGGGGAGACCTTCCCTGACATAAGTACCATTGGTGTCAGGCAGCGCCTGCCGCCCGCACTGCGGATCAAAGACGTGCCGGTTTCGGCGCCGAGAAAATGATCGATGAAAGCGATGTCGAACCCGCCATTTTCGAGGTGGCAGCGCGCGTCATCAATGTCGGCGACGTGCAGTAGTTCTCCGGCAAAACCGTCATTGCTGCGAAAGAGTGTTTCAATCAGAAAAGCTTCTGATTCAGAATCTTCGACAATCAGGATTTTCATGACCAATACGTACCCGCGAAGAATGAAAGCTCAACGTGCCCGATCCTGGTAAGGTAGCGATTCCACGGTCCATATGCCACTTAAGTTACCAGTTGGCGCGGATTGCAAGTTGTCTAATCAGCCTGTGTCGGTTCTGAACTTTACCTGGTAACGCCCCGGGGGGGCGTATGCAGCTTGTGTAAAGAGAGCGCGGGCACCGCTGTCATATCCAGTGACGTTGATGTGCAGAACGACCTCATTTTCCTGGCATTTTGCGCTATTCGCGATCCGCAGGTTTGCGGGTGCGGCGGCGACCGTGATCTCTATATTGGAAACTGAATCGCCGTATCGTGTTTCAATCAGAGTGCGAATATTGCGGCCTGACAGATTGTCTGGTTTTTCGGTGACGAGGTCCGGGTATCGGTCGGCGCGCAGGTGTATTTCGACATAGCAGCGGAAATCCGTGTCGATATGATCGGTGCGCATTATGCGGATATAGCCCGCGGCGGAATCCCCGAGTGCCGTAGACCATGCCCCCGTATCGTGTGTGATCTCGATACCGGTGATTTCCGTGAGCACGGAGTCTATGACGGTGCCGTCGGCACGTTCGAACACAAATTGTGACATGTCGTCGAGTGGACGAGCAGCATCCGACACGAACGTCCCGCTGCGCCGGTTGCGCCGCAGGAGACCCTGCGCGACCAGGCCGTTAAGCGCTTTTTGAACGGTGCCCAGCGCGAAGGGCAGGGCCGAGGCCATGTCTTTTTCGGTTGGGATGCGGTCTCCCGGCGAAACGATTCCTGATTTGATCGTGTCGTGGATTGCTGCCATCAGGCGCCGGTATTTCGGAGCATCTGATGTAGCAGTCTGGCTGCACCGTTTTGCGACCTCTGCCAGTAATGTGTCCATTGACTTTGCCGGTTTGCGGTCAGCGAATTCGGACTCGCCATTCAATACTATATAGTATTGAATGCAGTGCCAAGGATATTGATGAGTACAGGGGAGCTAAAATGGACGACATCAAGGGCGACGAGATCATGCTGACGGTTTTCCTGAAGCATGACCAAAGCCAGCCGCTCGAAGAATTTCAGACTAAACTTGATGATCGCGGGTGGTGGGAAAATTTCCCGCCGGAAGGTGTGGAGATTGTGTCGTGGAATGTCGTTATGGGCGTCGGTCAGATTGCGACCCTCAAAATGCCGCCCTCGAAGATTCAGGCCGTCAATGTGGCGCTCGAGAAGTTTGCGTGGGGCGTCTTCCGGACCGAAGTTTACGCGACGTACGATTTTAAAGCTGTTCGCGAACGACTCGCCCGGGAATCGAAGGCACGTCAGGAGACAGGTGAAGCGGTGCTTCCCGCAGGCGCCAACCCCGCCGAGATCAATAGCGGTGCAGGCGGGGGCGATCACCCGCGGCTGCCGCATAACGGCCTGTACATGGAGCAATGGCAGGCCGGTAATGGAGATGCCACTCCTTATGAGGCAGCTCTGGGCAATGCCCTGGAACAGATCTTTGATGCTGGCATCTACGACCTGCCGGGTATCGTCAAGGGGCTCAACCGAATGGGGGTCATGACCCCGGACGGGCAGGCGTGGACCGAAGCCGGCTATGCCGGGGTCATGGAAAAACTCGGCCGATAACGAACAGGGAATAAGGATATGGCACAGCAACCACCAAGATACCGCGTGAGCGATGAAGCGCGGAATATTCTCGATACCGGTCTGCGTAACAAATGGTACGGCATCTGTTCGGCCGACCGTGTCCTGGATGCGCCACTGGCGATCAGGCGCTGGAACCGCGACCTGGTCTTGTGGCGCGATACCGAAGGAAATGTCTATCTGCAGGACGATCGGTGCCCGCATCGGGGAGCGCCGTTATCGCTCGCCCGGCATGATGGTGACCGTTTGACCTGTGTGTATCACGGTGCTGAAATTCTCGGAGACGGCACGGTCGCGAGCCTGCCCGGAGAGCCCGGTTGCGATCTGGTCGGCCAATGTGCGGTGGAGACGTACCCGGTTGAAGTTCATCGCGGCGTGATTTTCGCGTGGCTGGGGGATGGCCTTGGCACAGAGGTGGCGCCGCTGGCGCTGCCTGAACGGCTCACCAGCGATTCTTATGACGCTTTTCTGGCTTATGCCGAATGGCGCACACCCTATCGCTACATGATCGACAACAACATGGATCCGATGCATGGCGCTTTCCTACACCGGGTATCTCATTCGATGGCTGAGGGCGCGAGTGAGGCGGAATTCACCACCCGGAAGACGGAAACCGGTTTCATATTTGAGAAAAAGGGCCAGAAGAATGTGAATTTCGACTGGTCCGAATGGTACGACGTTGATTTTCAGGCTGTCTGCCTCGAAATTCCGTACCCCAAATCCGGCGGTCCCGGCGGCAGTTTCGGCATCGTCTTTCATATCACGCCAATAGATGAGACGACGTCAGCCTGTTTTTTCTGGCGCCATCGGAAGGTCTCCGGTTGGGAACGCGACACATGGCGGTTTCTCTATAAGAACCGCCTCGAGGGGAGGCATTGGCACGTTCTGGAGCAGGATCGTCTTGTTGCCGAGCGCATGGTGCAGGATGCCGACCGCCGAGAATATCTGTATGGTCATGATGTCGGGGTTGCCCGTGTACGCAAGCTTATGGCGGATGAGGCAGAACGACAGGCGGAAGCATTGCGCAAAAGCGCCGTCGCGGCAGAATAGACGCTACATAAACGTTGAAAGAGGGAGAACAAGATGGACAAGATCACGAAAGTTTCGGTCACGACGGTGCCCGAGCCTCAGGGAAATATTTACAGCAACTGTCTGAAAGTCGGGCCGCAGCTTATTCTGTCCGGCATGATCGCAGACGATACGAGTGGCGACGCCTATGAGCAGTCGATGAACTGCTTCTACAAGATCAAGGAGCTGGTCGAGGCGGCTGGTGGGCGGATGGAAGATGTCGCCAAGCTGAATATTTATCTGACCGACATGGAAAACCGTCCTGCCTTCGGCAAGGCGCGGGGTAAATATTTCTCCAGGCGTATGCCGTGTTCCACGCTGGTCGCGATCACGGCCCTGGCTCAACCGGGTGCACTTGTTGAAATAGAGGCAACGGCTTTCCTCGGCGCCGGCGTCTGAACGGAGGCGGCGGTCAGGGCGGTTTTCTGACCTTGTTTCAGGTTAAAGTACATCCGCCGACATTCCTTATTCTCTCTCGTTGCCGACGGTGCCCTGCAGGCATTGTTTTTTGTGCAAACGGGAGACGGGATGAAACCGGGAATAGAAAAACTTTCCGCCGACGATGCGTATCGCAGCGTCGATGAAGTAGGGCTGGGCTTCACGACGACCGATGAGGTCAAGCCGCTTCACGAGAGCCAGGGGGAGCTAAGGGCGGAGGAGGCGAATGCCTTCGGCACCGGCATGGCGCACGAGGGGTATAACCTGTTCGCTTTCGGCGATCCCGGGGTCGGTAGGCATACCCTGATAGAGGCATCTCTCTCCAAACGGGCGAAGGACCTCCCGGCACCCGATGACTGGTCTTTCGTCAATAACTTCCTGGATGCACAGAAGCCCGAGGCGATAAGCCTGCCGCCCGGTTCGGCACGCACTTTCTCCATCGATATGGAGAAATTCGTCGAGGATCTCGGCATCGCAATTCCCGCGGCTTTCGATAGCGAGGATTACCGGGAAAGGCGTCAGTCGATAGAGGCCGAGACGAACGAGCGACAGGAAGCGGAATTTCAGGAACTGCACGAACGTGCTGCCAAATCCGGCGCCGCTTTGGTTCGCACGCCGATGGGTTTCGCAATTGCCCCCGTTGCAAATGGCAAGGTGATCGAACCGAGCGTTTTTCAGGCACTTCCGGAACCGTAACAGGAAACCATTCGCAACAATGTTGTCGATCTGGAGAAGCAGCTCGAAGAGATTGTCCGGAAAATTCCAGGATGGCGGAAAGAACTGGCGGAAAAAATTCATGATCTGAACCGGGAGGTAACAGCCTACGCGGCAACCCACCTGATCGACTCGCTGAAGCTGCAATATCGCCTGTTACCCGAAATAGTCGACTGGCTGGAGCGTGTGCGATCCGACATCGTGGACAACGCTGAACAGTTCTGGCGTGCAGCGACTGAAACGGAAACGCCCCAATTGCCCATGGCGTTTGTCGACTCTCCGTATGAACGATACCAGGTAAACGTCGTGACCGATCACGAGGGACATTCCTGTGCGCCCGTCGTAACGGTGGATCATCCGACTTTCTCGCGGCTGTTCGGTCGGATAGAGCACAAGTCGAGTTTCGGAAACCTTGTGACTGACTACCGGATGATCCGAGGCGGCTCCCTTCATGATGCGAATGGCGGGTTTCTGATCATCGATGTCCGCGATTTGCTAATGCAGCCGATGGCTTGGGAAAAGCTGAAAAGGTCGCTGAAGACAGGCCGGTTGGAGATCGAAAGTGTGGGCGAGGCGATGGGCTATTCCGGGCTGACGACACTTGAGCCCGAGGCAATACCGCTGAATGTGAAGGTCGTGCTGATCGGCGACCGGATGCTGTACTACATGATGGCAGCGCTTGATCCTGATATCGCCCGGCTTTTCAAGGTTGCTGTCGATTTCGATGAATCGGTGGTGCGGGAACCGAAGACGGAGAAACTATTTGCACGGTTTATCGCCGGGCTTGTTGCGAAGAACCATGTGAAGCCGATGGACGCGTCGGGAGTCGCGCGGCTGGTTGAGCATGCATCGCGTCTTATCGAAGATTCCGCCCGTTTGTCGCTCGACGTTGGGCTCATACAGGATCTCGTTCTTGAATCAGACCAGGTGGCGGAAATTGCGCGAAAGAAAATAATTTCGCGGGCGGAGGTTGACCGGGCCATCGATGGCCGCCGCCGCCGCCTTGACCGGGTGCATGGTCGCAGCATCGACAACATCATGCGCGAAATCCAGTTGATTGAGACAAAGGGGTCGGTCGTCGGGCAGATCAACGCGCTTGCCGTTATGTCGCTTGGTGACCTGTCATTCGGCAAACCCAGCCGGATTACGGCGAATGTCAGGCTTGGCCGGGGTGAGGTGATCGATATCGAACGCCAGGTCGACCTTGGTGGTCCACTGCATTCCAAGGGCGTGATGATCCTGTCGGCGTTTCTCGGCGAAGTGTTCGGGCAGAAAAACCCGCTCGCGTTGAGTGCTAGCCTTGTCTTTGAGCAGTCTTATGGCGGGGTGGACGGAGATAGCGCATCGGCGGCCGAGTTGCTTGTGCTGTTGTCTGCGTTGTCTCGACGCCCGGTCAGGCAGGGGCTGGCGATTACCGGGTCGGTCAACCAGAAGGGGCAGATACAGGCGATTGGCGGCGTGAACGAAAAGATCGAGGGTTTCTTCGATATATGCAGAAAACGCGGCCTGCGTGGCAAGCCCGGGGTCGTGATCCCCAGGGCGAATGTCCAGCATCTGATGTTGCGTGCCGATGTGGTTGCAGCGATCCGCAAAGACAGCTTCAGAATTTATCCGATCGACCGGATCGAAGACGGGGTCGCGCTGATGATGGGGGCACCGGCTGGTGTCCCGGGGCCGGATGGTGATTTTCCGTCCGGAAGTGTCTATCGACTGGTTGCTTTCCGGCTTGAATCGTTCGCGGCATCAATGCGGCGCCTGGTGCTTCCCACACCAGACGGTGTCCCGCGTGGTAACGGCGAAAATGGCGGCAAGGTGGCAGCCTTATGAATGGGGGGAGTGCAGAAAGTCGCGAGATACGTAAAGTTGCCGTCGCGTTCGACCCGGCATGTACGTCAACGGCATTGCTAGATGCCGCAACGGAACTGGCCGTCTCGCTCGGCGCGGATCTCGAAGCTCTTCTTATCGATGATCAGGATATGGAACGGCTGTCGCGGTTGCCATTTGGCAGGATGTTCGAGCCGCTATCCGGCAAGAGCGTCGCATTTGACGATGCGGCGATCCGGTCCCGCCGGGCCGGACCTCTCGCGCGAAGCCGGGCTGTTTTAAGGGATTTGTCAAAGCGCCATCGGCTTGTTTGTTCCGTCAGGGAATTACCGGGACTGGCGCTGGCCGAAGTGGCCGGCAGGAGCACGGCAGAGCTCTTTGTTCTGGCATCATTTCACGCAAAATTCGGCGGTGGCAGGACGATCGACAGGGAAGCGCTGGAAGTGGCATCTCTGTCTGCGGGGTCGGTTCTGCTGGTCTCGCAACTTCCCGTTTCTACCCGGAACCTTGTTGTTGTATGTGACGGGAGTGCGGTTGGTCAGCGGGCGCTGGCGGTCGCTGCGCGTCTGGTCCGTCGGAACGCAACGGGGAATGCCGCCCCAGTCGGACGTCTGAATCCCGAGGGCCGGAGAGTCCGGGAACTGGTCGGTAAACTCTCTGAAATGTCGCCGACCCTGGTGATTGTCGGACTGCAGGATATTTCGCTGACAGCGGCGTTGCAGGAACGAGCGGGGACAGTCCCGTTCTCGGTCCTGACCATACGATAGCATTGCGGGGACGCTGTTCCCGCCAGAAACCAGATACCAGGCCGCCGGGCGGGTCTCCGAATTGATCGGCCTGGTCGGATTGATGCATGAAGCATGGCTGGTGCGGCCAACAGGGTTTCTGCGCATCAATGGATGGCGGGTTGAAAAAATTCATTTGAAGCTTGAAATAATCGGTATTTTAACATACTATCCAAATAGTCAGTATTATTTAAACCGCGCAAAATAGCCGGAAACCCCCGGAAATCAGCGTTTTTCCCCGAGACCCGGGGATATTGTGGAGGCCTCATGTCGACCGATTCCCTAGATAAAACAGCAGCGGGCGAACCGCGGATCGACTTCCGGACGAGTCCTGAAAGGTATCATCACTGGAAACTGTCCATTGACGGTCGTGTCGCCCGTCTTGCGCTTGATGTAGATGAGAACGCGACCCTGTTTCCGGGATACGAGCTAAAACTTAATTCCTACGATCTCGGTGTCGATATTGAGCTTTATGACGCCGTTCAGCGTTTGCGGTTCGAGCACCCCGAGGTCGGCACTGTGGTTGTCACGTCCGACAAGCCGCGGGTGTTCTGCGCCGGTGCGAATATCCGGATGCTGTCCCAGTCGACCCACGCGCATAAGGTCAATTTTTGTAAATTCACCAATGAGACCCGTAACGGTATCGAAGATGCCACAGACAATTCCGGCTTGAGGTTTGTTGCGGCCGTCAACGGCGCCTGCGCCGGCGGCGGTTATGAACTGGCGCTTGCATGCGACCATATCATGCTGATCGATGACGGTTCGTCGACGGTGTCTTTGCCGGAATTGCCGTTACTCGCGGTGCTGCCCGGAACCGGTGGATTGACGCGCCTTGTCGATAAGCGAAAGGTGCGCCACGACCGTGCAGATTATTTCTGCACCACGTCGGAAGGAATTCGAGGGAAGCGGGCGACCGATTGGGGCCTGGTCGATGAGATTGTTCCACGGTCCAAATTCGATGAAGTGGTCGCCACCCGTGCGGCCGACTTTGCCGCTGAAAGCGACCGACCGGCAGATGCAAAGGGTGTTGTGCTGACACCCATAAATCGCGCCGTCGGGGATACGCAGATCGCGTATGACAACGTGAAGATTGACCTCGATCGCGAGCTGGCGATGGCGACGATCACGATCAAGGCGCCTGCCGAAGCACCGCCCACCGATATGCCGGGTATTGAAGCCCAGGGCGTGGATTTCTGGCCGTTCGCGCTGGCGCGCGAGCTTGATGATGCGATCATGGAGCTTCGGGTCAATGAAAAGGAGATCGGAACCTGGGTCTTCAAAACCGAAGGCAATTCCGCAAACGTCGAAGCCGCAGACAAAGCACTGCTCGACAACGCCGATCACTGGCTGGTGCGTGAAATTACGCTCTATCTTAAACGGACTTTCAAGCGCATCGATGTCTCGTCGCGGTCGCTCATCGCCCAGGTCGAACCGGGAAGCTGTTTCACTGGAACACTGCTTGAGCTCGTGGTTGCCGCTGACCGGTCCTTCATGCTGGATGGCGGTTTCGAAGGGTCGAACCTTCCCGATGCGACGGTCGTTCTTACCGGTATGAATTTCGGCCCGCTGGTTATGCCGAACGGCCTGACACGACTTGAACATCGTTTCCTGAACGACCCGTCCATGGTCGAAAACGCAAAAGCGGAAATTGGCAAGCCGATCGAAGCGGTGGAAGCTGACGAGCTTGGTCTCGTCACGTTTATTCCCGACGACATCGACTGGGAAGATGAAGTCCGGATCGCAATCGAGGAGCGGGCCAGTTTCTCACCCGATGCTCTGACCGGGATGGAGGCGAGCCTGCGTTTCGCCGGGCCGGAAACGCTCGAGACCAAGATCTTCGGGCGTTTGTCTGCTTGGCAGAACTGGATCTTCCAGCGACCGAATGCTGCTGGCGATGACGGCGCATTGAAGGTGTACGGGTCGGGACAGAAAGCGTCCTACAACAAGCAACGTATCTAACTAGAGAACATCTGATCCGGGAAAGGTGCGAAGCCGCCGATTTTAACGGATTTGACCATTACTTTTAATCTCAGCCGAAGGGTAGATGACAATGTCGTCCATCAATTACAACGAACGTATTCCGAACAATGTCGATCTTGGTGAGAACCGTCGTCTGCAGAGGGCGCTTGAATCCTGGCTGCCCAATTATCTCAGCTGGTGGGATGAACTCGGTCCCGAAGGCACGCAGGGCTACGATGTTTTGTTACGGACCGCAGTGGATGTCAGTTCCGATGGCTGGGCGCATTTCGATTATGTAAAAATGCCTGAATACCGCTGGGGCATTTTCCTGAACGAACCCGTGCCGGGTCGCAAGATCGCATTCGGTGATCACAAAGGTGAGGATGTCTGGCAGGAAGTACCGGGTGAATACCGGTCCACGCTGCGTCGTCTGATTGTGACCCAGGGCGATACAGAGCCCGCGTCGGTCGAACAACAGCGTCTGCTTGGTCTGACCGCTCCTTCGCTTTATGACCTGCGAAACCTGTTCCAGATCAATGTTGAAGAAGGCCGTCACCTGTGGGCGATGGTCTATCTCCTGCACGCGCATTTTGGCCGTGATGGTCGAGAAGAAGCTGAAGCGATGCTTGAGCGTCATTCCGGCGATGCCGACAAACCCCGTATTCTCGGCGCCTTCAACGAGCCGACACCCGAATGGCTGTCGATGTTCATGTTCGCCTTCTTTACCGACCGGGACGGCAAGTTCCAGCTCGCCTCCCTGGCGGAAAGCGCCTTCGACCCGTTGGCGCGTACCTGTCAGTTCATGCTTACGGAAGAAGCACACCACATGTTCGTGGGTGAATCCGGTGTGATGAGGATCGTCAAACGGACCTGCGAAGTGATGGACGAGCTGGGCACCGATGATCCCGAAAGAGTGCGACAGGCCGGGGCGATCGATCTTGAAACCCTGCAGCGCTGGATCAATTTCCATTACTCGGTTTCGGTCGACCTGTTCGGTCAGGAGCTGTCCACGAATGCGGCCAATTACTACACGCAGGGTCTGAAGGGGCGGTACCACGAAGCGAAGATCAACGATGATCACCTGCTGGTGAACGATACCTATAATGTGTTCATGCTCGAAGGTGAGAAAATCATCGAGCGTGAGCAACCGGCGCTGACCTCTATCAATGAAAAACTGCGCCAGGATTATATCGATGACTGCCAGCGGGGCCTCAATCGGTGGAACAAGGTTATTGAAAAACACGGGTATGACGTGCGTTTCTCGTTGCCCCATCGCGGCTTTCACCGGGCGATCGGTAATTTCTCAGAGGTCAAGGTTTCACCCGACGGCAAGGTGATCAGTGAGGCGGAATGGACCAAGAACGTCGATAAATGGCTCCCGACGGAGGCAGATCGCGCTTTTGTTACGACGCTGATGAAACCCTGCTACGAGCATGGCAAGATCGCTGGCTGGATTGCGCCGCCGACCCGCGGAATTCATGGTCACCCGTTCGATTTTGACTATGTCCGGTTCAACTGACGGGTGATCCGCTGATCACAACAGGCGGGAAAAGGCGGATGATCAAAGCATCCGCCTTTTTATTTTCGTCCGTTCTGCGCTTCAGCCGCGTCTGGCAGCTTCTTCGAGGCGCAACGTGCGCCGGTCGATTTTCATTAACGTGGTGCGGGGGATTGCGTCCACGAAGTCGATTTCCTCCGGTACCTTGTAGCCACCGATAGCCCGGACATTCGAGCGTATTTCATCGGCAAGCGCATCCGACGGGGCGATGCCCGGTTTGACGACGATAAAGGCTTTCGGTTTGGTAAGGCCGTCCGTGTCCTCGTATGAGATCACAGCGGCTTCGAGTATGCTTTCGTTCTCCGTAATCGCAGCTTCAACCTCTATCGGCGAGACCCACAGGCCCTTCACTTTGAACACGTCGTCGGACCGG
>CAJQLI010000162.1 GCA_905479125.1 uncultured Alphaproteobacteria bacterium
AAAACCAAATAAAAAAACCTTTCGTAGCTATATTATTACCAGATTGGATAAAAAAAACCTGTTTGGTAGTGGGAGAAGTCAATGATTCTCTCTTTAATATTTTTATAAATGGAGAGTGTGATGAAAAATTTTAAGTCTATGCTTGGTGCAACAGCTATCGCTATGACCCTTGCCGTTGTATCGCTTCCGGCAAAGGCTGCCGATATTGTCGACACAGCCGTCAGCGCTGGCCAGTTTAAAACACTTGTCGCCGCGGTCACGGCTGCCGGTCTTGTTGATACTCTGAAGGGTAAAGGGCCGTTTACTGTTTTTGCGCCTACTGACGCTGCCTTCGCAAAATTGCCTGCAGGCACTGTCGAATCCCTGCTAAAGCCTGAGAACAAGAGCAAGCTTGTCGCTATTCTGACCTATCACGTCGTGCCGGGAAAAGTGATGTCTGGTGACATCGCCGGCAAGAAGCTCAGTGTTGCGACCGTCCAGGGCGGAACAGCCAGCGTAGACGCCATGTCCGGCGTCATGATCAATGACGCGAACGTAGTCAGCGCCGATATCGTCGCAACTAACGGCGTTATCCACGTTATCGACAAGGTTATTCTTCCCCCCCAGGAATAAACCAAATAGGTCGATAGATCCTGGCCCCGCTTCGGCGGGGCCATTTTTTGGAGATCCAAACCCGCCGTTGTTGCGTAAAAATTCGAGACGGTGCGGAACAGCCCCGACGACCGCAATAGAGACATTAAGGAAATTTTGGCTTATGCAGACGTTGATGAATTCAGAAGCCACTAAAGCCCGTGCTTTGGATGGAATACCTGTCTCAGGGGCGTGGAAGGCTGATTCTAAGGGGTTCTATCCGAATATGAAAAGCAAACCTGGTGTGAAGTCCGGCGGGAAAGCACCGGTAAAGAACGCAGACATGAAGCACATGGCGGCCTGCATCCGCGCCATTGCTGACCGCAAGGACCGTGCGGCGTTCGAGGACCTGTTTAGGTTCTATGCGCCGCGGTTGAAGGCAGTGCTTATCAAGGGTGGTGCGGGCCTGCAGGAAGCCGAAGAAGTGATGCAGGAAGCAATGGTTCTGGTCTGGCGAAAAGCAGAACAATACGATCCCGCGAAGGCATCGGCATCCACCTGGATTTACACAATCGCCCGGAACCGTCGTATCGATCTTCTGCGGCGCGAAAAGCGGGCACCGCTCGACCCCGAAGATCCATTTTTCCAGAACATATCGGCCCAGCCCGATGGAGAGCAGGTCTACTCCGAGAGTGAGCGGGCAAAGATTGTTCGTGAGTATATAAAGACGCTTCCTGAAGAACAGCTTCTGCTGGTGCAGAAAGCTTTTTACGAAGAAATGACGCACCAGGCGATAGCCGCGGAACTGGATATGCCGCTTGGTACCGTGAAATCGCGCCTGCGCATTGCCATGCGCCGTCTCAGAGAACAGTTGTCCGGAGAAGAGCTATGATTACACACCATCTGTCAGATGAATTTCTGGTTGAATATGCAAATGGCAGCCTGCCGGGTCCCGAAGCGCTGGTGGTTGGTAGCCATCTGGCGATTTGTGCGGAATGTCGCGACCGCGTCGAAACGTTCGAGACCGTCAGTGCGGTTCTTTTGGAAGAGGGCGAGGTTGAAGCCGTTTCACCGGGTGCGCTTGAGGCAATCCTGGCGAAGATAGATGGCCCCGAGGAAGAAGATTCCGCGCCGTTGATCGAATTTGACCGTGATACACTCGAAATCATTCCACCACCGCTGCGTACCTATCTGGATGGCAGCCTGTCCGATCTTGACTGGAAACGGACGGGTAGAGGCATCGAGGAAGCAAGCCTGGTCAGGGATGAAGATGTCCGTATTTCGCTGTTGCGGATACGGGCGGGGCAGAAAGTGCCGTCCCACACGCACCGGGGAGAGGAATTCACCCTTGTCCTTAGTGGTGGTTATGCAGATGGCGATGATCATTTCGGCAAGGGTGACGTGTCGCTGGCTGACAGTGCAAAGGACCATGCGCCGGTGGCCGATAGTAATGGACCGTGTCTCTGCCTGACTGTCCGCAACGGGGCGACCAGACTGACCGGTCCGATCGGCAGGTTCCTCAATCCCGTGATGCGGGGTTGATATGTGAAGGGGCAAATAAAGCCCCGGATGCGCTGTTTTCAACCAGTCGAAACCCATCGCGCTGAAACCTTCATTTGCGTTTTTCCTTTCGGTCGCCGCCATGGCATAAAGGCGGTCGGACTTTAAGGGAGTAATGCTAAATGGACGCCTCCTCAGGCAAGCGCGTATACCGTGATCTTCAACAGCATATCGAAGAGCTCAAGGCGCGTGATCTTCTCTATGTCGTCGATGAGCCCGTAAACAAGGATACAGAAATGTCGGCGCTTGTGCGCTGGCAGTTCAGGGGTGGCCTGCGCGAAGATCAACGCAAAGCCTTTCTGTTTACCAATCCCACAGATTCCAAGGGCCGTCAGTACGATATCCCTGTCGTCATCGGTGCGCTTGCTGCCAATCAGGATATCTATGCGACCGGGATGGATACGACGGTCGATGGCATCGCGGCCAAATGGTCCCACGCGATCGCCAATCCGGTGCCGCCGCGCGTGGTAGAAGATGCGCCGTGCCATGATGTGGTTATCGATGGCGAAGACCTGCTGGCCGAAGACGGCGGGCTGGTTCGCCTGCCGGTACCCCTATCGACTCCGGGTTTCGATTCGACGCCCACACTGGCCGCGACGAACGTCATCACCAAGAACCCCGATACCGGCACCCAGAATATGGGCACCTATCGTGCGGGCCTCAAATCATCCGACCGGCTGGTCGTTCGCATGGCAACGCGTGTCGGTGGTGCTGAAGGGTACATGCACTGGAAGACGCACAAGGCGCGTGGCGAAAAGCTGCCCTGTGCGATTGTCGTCGGCTGCCCGCCTTATGTCGCTTTCATGGGGCCGCAGAAACTGCCCATCGGCATGGAAGAACTGGATGTCGCAGGTGGTCTTGCCGGCGAGCCGATCAACATCGTGCGCGCGCGTACCGTCGACCTGATGGTACCCGCCGAGGCCGAAGTGGTGATTGAAGGGTATATCGATACCGACATGTTGGAGCCCGAAGGTCCGTTCGGTGAGAGCCATGGCCATGTGGCGCTGGAAGAACTGAACCTGCCGATGAAGGTAACGGCGATCACGCATCGCAAGGATGCGGTCATCCCGTCCTATATTTCGCAGGTCGCGCCGTCCGAAAGCTCGGTCATCAAGCGGGTCGCGTATGAGCCGCTGTTCAAGGCACATCTGACCGACCACCTGGGCATCAAGGGCGTGAAGAAAGTCCAGCTGCACGAGCCGCTGACCGGCCTGTTGCGCGTCACCATCATCACGGTCGATCCTGAAACCCCGCGGACTGAAGTCTGGCGGGCGCTTTACGGCGCCGCGAGCTTCAAGGGCGATTGCGGCAAGATCACGATTGCCGTGAACGAGGACATCGACGCCGATAACGCCGATGCGATCCTGTGGG
>CAJQLI010000163.1 GCA_905479125.1 uncultured Alphaproteobacteria bacterium
ACCGTCCCGACACCCTGCCCGACGGGTTCCAGGCGGAACTTGTCGCCACGAAACATTACGTGCCGCGCAAGTTCCCGTTTGCCTTTACCAACGGCGCTCAGGCGTCCTATCTGGAGGTCGATACCGATACCGGGTTCATCAAACTGCTGAACCACTGGTGCGTCGAGGATTGCGGCACGGTCATCAACCCGTTGCTGGTCGATGAACAGATCCGTGGCGGCGTCGTGCAGGGCCTCGGCGGTGCGCTATGGGAAGAATGCCTCTATGACGATCAGGGTCAGATGCTGAACGCCAACATGGCCGATTACCTGGTGCCGATGGCCGCCGAACTTCCCGATATCGTGTGCGGCCATGCCGTATCTCCGACAGCGGATTCCGATCTCGGCGCGAAGGGCGCGGGCGAAGCCGGCACC
This sequence comes from uncultured Alphaproteobacteria bacterium, assembly GCA_905479125.1. Taxonomy (GTDB): domain Bacteria; phylum Pseudomonadota; class Alphaproteobacteria; order MPNO01; family UBA830; genus CAXBCP01. Next base: position 414 of record CAJQLI010000163.1, read on the forward strand.
TGCGGGGCACCGGCAGCCGTGATGAATGCGCTTAACGATGCTCTGTCGCCGTTCGATGCCAAATTGACGGGCATGCCGTTCACGCCGAAAAAAATCCTGACCGCACTGGGCAGGATATAGGACCAAGGCAAAATCCAGGCCCCGGCGGCGCGATGCGCTTCCTGCGCAGATCGGTCCTGGCCATGGCGGGCGTTTTTCTCGTCATGCCGGTATATGCGGAAACGCCATGGAAGACGGTCAGGGTCGACGCCACGTCGTTGCCTGCAATCATCGTCCCGGAAACCCGGCGCCCCGCCCCTGGAGGTATGCCGCACGCATTGATCGCTCCGGGCGCAAGGCCCGGCGACATCGGCGCTGCCTGGTATGCCGGGCGCTCGAAACGCTACGCCCACGGTATCCTCGGCGATGCCATCGAAGCATCCATCCTTCGGGTCGCAACCCGTGACGGCCGCTACCTGAAGCTTACCCTGCCCGAAATCGAAGTCTTCGAAGACCGCTACCCCCGCCTCGCCGATCTCGACGGCGACGGCACAACAGAAATCATCACCATTCGGTCATCGGTGACCCACGGCGCCTCGGTGACAGTGTACGGCGTGCAGGACAACAAGCTGGTATTTCGTGCAACGACAGGATTTATCGGTCGCGCCAATCGCTGGCTGAATATTGCGGGAATTGCGCCGTACCGAGGTGGCAAGGGCCAGGAAATTGCCTATGTCCAGACACCCCATATCGGCGGCACGCTGTTCTTCTACGCGTATGAAGGAGGCAAACTGGTCAAAGTCGCGGAGAGCAAAGGCTTTTCCAATCACCAGATCGGATCGACCGAAATGCGCCTGTCCGCCACCGTCGATATTGACGGCGATGGGGTACCGGAGCTTGCGCTACCCTCCGCCGACCGGCGCACCCTGCGGATTTCCGGTTTCCAGAACAAGCAACTGACAGAGCGCGGCTCGGCGAGCCTGCCCTCCGGAATCGACAAGGCCATTGGCGTCGTTGGACGCGGATCATCCGCGCGGTTTGTCGTCGGGCTGGAAAACGGTCTGGTCTTCGAAATTAATCGCTGACGCAGCGGTGAGTGCGTTTAGACGGACCCGTCGCGTTCAATAGCTTCTGAAATCAATTTCCGCGCAATATCTGCATTCATCCAGTCACCGATCTGAACCCACTTGCCGGGTTCCAGGTCCTTGTAATGCTCAAAGAAATGCTGAACCTGCTGCAAGGTGATTTCAGGAAGATCATCATAATTATTGACGTCGGCATACCGCCGCGTCAGGTGGGGTGACGGGACGGCGATGATCTTTTCATCCTTGCCGGAATCGTCTTCCATCATCAGTGCGCCGATCGGGCGGACATTGATCACGCAGCCGGGAATGAGCTGACGGGTATTGCAGACCAGCACATCGATCGGGTCACCATCCTCCGACAGGGTATGCGGGACGAAACCGTAATTTCCGGGATAGGACATCGGCGTGTACAGAAACCGGTCGACAACAAGGACACCGGCCTCTTTTTCCAGTTCGTACTTGATCGGCTGGCCGCCCACCGGCACTTCGATGATAACGTTGACGTCTTCCGGCGGGTTATTCCCGATGGGGATTGCTTCGATACGCATGACCCAGATTTCCGATAATGTTGCACTGCACAATGCAGGGGATATCAGGCAAATAGGGGAGATCAGAGCCGCGGGCAAGGGGAAACTCCGTTACAGTTTCAAGACACCGGCTTATCTGCCGCCCGTCGCCTCTTTGCTGTAACGGGCAATATCCTTGTAGCGGTCTGATATCGCGGCCAGTTCAGCCCGATCAATAACGTCCTCGATGCGGTCGAACGGTGCCCCGCCGGTCAGGTTTTCCACTGTCTCTATGATGTAATCCGGTGGTTGTTCCCGATTGGTCAGGACGATCCGGTTGATGATATCCAGCCGTTCCGCCTCAAATGCCCGCAACGCAGCCACGGGGTCTTCGTTTTCGCCCAACAGGCGTGTCAGGCATTCCGCATCGAGGATGGCCTGCGCGCCGCCATTGCCGCCCCGCGGATACATAGGGTGCGCCGCATCACCCATCAGCGCGACGCGGTCGAACACCCAGCGGCCGACCGGGTCACGGTCCACCATTGGATATTCGAGGATAAATTCAGCATCCGCGATCAGTCCGGGCATATCGAGCCAATCGAAATTCCAGTTAGCAAACGGCTCGATAAAATCCTCGATCCGGCCCGGCGTCGCCCAGTCATTCGGCTTGTGGTCGTCACGCGGTTGCTCGGTATTCCAATTGATAAGCTGGGTGCCGTCCTCAAACTGGCGAATGGGATAGATCACCATCTTGCCGACCTGTACTGTACCGACCCGCGTAACACTGGCACCGGTTAGAAACGGCTTACGTCTGGTAACGCCGCGCCACATGTTTATGCCACCGAACCGGGGCGGGCCTTCATCAGGATAGAACTGCTCACGAACAACGGAGTGAAACCCGTCAAAGGCAAGCGCAATACGCCCATCTTGTGCAGCTGCGCCTTCGAACCGAACCGTAACGCCGCCTGCATTCTGGTCGACACCGACGCAGCGATGCCCGAGCATCACGGCATCCGGACCCAGTCGCTCAAGCACGGCCTGATGCAGAACCTGGTGAAGATCGCCGCGGTGGATCGAAAAATGCGAATATTCGTAGCCCGCAAACCGGCCGCAGGGCTCGGTGAAGATTTTCTGCCCATGGCGATTGAAATAGGCAAATTCTTTAGCCTCAACACCGAAACGTTTCAGGTTTTCTTCAAGTCCGAGTGACGAGAGAACGCGGATCGCATGAGGCATCATGTTGATGCCGACGCCGAGGGGACGAAAGGCGGATGCAGCTTCGAAAACCCGACATGGAATGCCATCACTGTGCAGAGACAGCGCCATCGTCAGGCCTCCAATTCCGCCACCGATAATCAGAATGTCATGGTTTTCAGCACTTTTCATCGCGACAGGGTTCCCTGTCCATCGGCGATCGTCAAGACAGTTAGGGGAAGTCCGACAACTGGCCTATGCTGTCCCCTTGCAGGGTTGTCGACTGCCTGACGGATTGTCAGGGGACAGGTCTCTGCCGAAAACGGACCGGAAACGGAAAGGCGACCAAAATCATGACCAAAGCACGTGCCCGGGAACGGGCAAAAGCGAAAGCCGGACAAAAGGCCAAGAAACGCGAAAGCAGTGCCGCCCATCCGGGCGATGAAATTAAGCGCGGCCAGTTCGACCCGGGATCCGGATCCATCAAGACGCCGGGCGCAAAGGCCAACACGAAGAGTTTTGCCGCCTCGGGGCGCGGCGCGGCCCGTTCCCGCTAGACGGGTATCGTCAGACGACGCATTTCTCCAATCTGTCGTGCTAGTCTCTCCCCGCCTATAGCGGGAGGATGGCATGACAGATATCAGCGTTACCAGAGACCCACCGGTTACGACGGTAACCCTCAACCGGCCGGATGACCTCAACCGTCTGACACCGGGCTCCATGGCGCTGCTTGGGCGCATCGTCGCGGAAATTGCCGCAGATGACAACATTCACGCCGTTATCGTCACCGGCGCCGGTTTCGATTTTTTCTCCGCCGGGCTTCTGAACCCGGACATACGCGCCGCTATGTCGAAGGACGAGGTGATCGAATTCGTCCTGCTCGCCAACCAGGTTTTCGACGATCTTGCCGCCCTGCCCCAGATATCGATTGCCGCCATCAACGGAACAATCCTTGCCGGTGCTGTTGAACTCGCACTTGCCTGCGATATCCGGATTGCCGCAGACGACGCCTCCCTGACCATGCCGGAAGCGAAATGGGGCGGGTTTCCCGGGGCCGGCGGCCCGCACAGGCTCGGCATGGCCGTCGGGCACGCCCGCGCGCTGGAGATGATCTGCACCGGCAGGGATATCACCGCTGAAGAAATGGAACGCTACGGACTGGTTCAGGCGCTGCATCCACGCCAGGTAGTCCTGGATGCCGCACTGGCCATGGCAGGGACTATCGGCGGAAACGGCCCGCTGGCGACACGCGGCGCAAAGCAGATTCTGCGGGAACGCCACGCCCCGGGTTTTAGCGAGGCCCGCACCCTGTCGGACAAACTGCGCACTGCGCTTGAATGGTCGGAAGATGTTGATGAGGGCATGGCCGCCCATCGTGAGGGCAGGCGCGCGGTGTTTAAGGGACGATAATCGGGACCGCAGGAGTGGAGGCGTTGGCACAATCGGTCATAGTGACCGTTGTTTCCTTATTCCGCCTCCATCTCGGGGGCGATCCGGCGAACCGAAGGCAGCAGACACACCATAACGATGAAGGCGAGCAACGCGCTGGAAACAACAGCCCATTGGAGACCGATCGCCTCAGCGAGCCAGCCGATCATCAGGGCCCCCAGCGCCGGCCCGCCGATACTGATCGACACGTTCACGCTGATCACCCGCCCGCGCATCTCGGCAACGGTCGCATTCTGGATCAGACTGTAGGCACCGACATGGCAGGCGAGCATCAGGAAAGACGCCACGGCCAGCACAGCGACGCCCATCGTCAGAGTATCTGTCATCGCGAACGCGGCGAGCATGACCGACCCGCAGATCGCCCCCCCCAGCATGATGTTTACAAGCCCCCGCGCCCGACCGCGGAACACCAGCACCAGGCCGCAGGCCAAAGCGCCGAAGCCGGCTGCCGCCGTCAGCGCCGCCAGCCCCTCGGGACCGCGGGCGAAGACGTCACCGGCAAAGCCCGGTAACAGCTCGGTATAGGGGCGCAGCAAGAGACCGCTGGTGAAGGCGATCATGAATAAAAGCCGCAATGACGGTGTCGCCGCGATATAGCGAAACCCGCCGGCGATCTCAGACAGGAAACCCGAATTGTCGCGCGGATCGCGGGGTTCCGGGCGAAACCGGATGAACAGGATCATCAGCGCCATCCAGAAATTGGTGGCGGCGAACAGCATGATCGACGCACCGGTGCCCCAGCGGGTAATCAGGAACCCCGCGAGCACGGGACCGAGAAACGTGCCGACCTGGAATGTCGTGGCGTTGAAGGCAAGCGCCGCCGACAGGTTTTCACGTTTACACAGTTGGGGAATTAATGCCTGACGCGCCGGAAACTCGGTACCGAAGGCGACACCCTGCAGGATACTGAGGCCCAGCAATATCGGGATCGTGGTTTCGCCATAGATCGTCAGCACGGCAAGCGCTGCGGTCACGGACCCGCCGAATACACCGGCCAGCATCGCCATCTGGCGATGTCCGTGCCGGTCGGCAAGAACACCGGCAAAGGGTGACACCAATGTCACCGGGATCATGCCTGCAAAGGCGACGATGCCAAGCCAACCCGCAGAACCGGTCAACTCCCAGGTCAGCCAGCCGATGCCGAGCCGGTTACCCCACCAGCCGAAAACATTCGCGACATGCCCGCAGGCATAGAGACGGTAGTGAGGGCTGGAAAGCGCCCGCCCGAATCCGCCGAACATTTCCGTTCGCAGCTGCTATTCCGCCGCGTCGGCGCCAAGGCCGATATTGCGTCCGCCATAGCGGCGCAGGCGCAGGTCCGCCTGTTCCTTGTGACCCCAGAATTTTTCGATGGCGCACAGGCGGGAACAGTAATCGCCGATAACGACGCTCGCCTCCTCCGTGCACTCCTGATAGGTGCAGGTCTTCAGGAACTTACCGACCCAGAGCCCGCCCGTGTAACGGGCAGCACCCTTGGTGGGCAGGGTGTGGTTGGTACCGATGACCTTGTCGCCGTAGGACACATTGGTTTCCGGCCCAAGGAACAACGCACCGTAATTGGTCATATGTTCGAGGAAATAGCGCGGATTCTCGGTCAATATTTCGACATGTTCGGCAGCCTGCTTGTCCGCTTCGACCACCGCTTCGTCCAGATCATCGACCAGAATTATCTCGCCGTAATCGCGCCATGCAGCACCAGCGACATCCGACGTCGGCAGACGTTTCAGCTGGTTGTCGATCTCGGTCTGCAAGTCGTCAGCCAATTTCTGCGAGGTCGTGATCAGGATCGCCGGTGAGGTCGGACCATGTTCAGCCTGCCCCAACAGGTCGGTCGCGATGATCTCGACGTCGGATGTCTCATCCGCAACCACCAGGAT
>CAJQLI010000164.1 GCA_905479125.1 uncultured Alphaproteobacteria bacterium
GGAATCCAGGCCGACAACAATGGTTTTCGTGACCCATTCTATCGAGGAAGCCGTGTTGATGGGCGACCGCGTGGTCGTGCTCAAAGGCCGGCCGAGCTCGGTCTTCGAAGTGATTGACGTCGGGCTGCCGCATCCGCGCAATCGCGATACACTCGCCAGTGCGCGCTTCGCCGAGGTCCGCGAACATGTCTGGTCGAATCTGATGGATGAAGCGCGCCAGGCTGAATTCGAAATCAAGTAGCGTAACGAACGACAATAAGACGCGTAAACGCAACCTTCGATTGGGAGAAGATAAATGAAAAAATTCGCCACTATTCTGACCGGGGCGGTATTCGCCACTGGTCTGGCTGCCGCCACACCGGCGCTTGCAGCAGACAAGTTTTCTGTCGCAACACCAGGTATTCCGCCGGTGTTCGCAGGGACTATTTTGTATGTTGCGCGTGATGCGGGGATCTTCAAAAAATATGATCTCGACGTCACGATCAAGGCAATGAATTCGGGTGCCGCCGCTGCCAAGGCGGTCGATTCCGGTTCGGTCGACGCGTCATTGTCGCCCAGCCAGTTCGTTGTCCGCATGGTTTCCAACGCCGGGGCGCCGCTCAAGGCAATCTGGGGCATGGAACATCCCGACTGGCTGATTGCCTCTATGGATGCGTCCAAAGTGAGCTGCGATTCCATCAAGGGCCAGGGCGTTGGCGTGGATTCCAAGCGCGGTGCGCGGTGGATCCAGCTCAACACGTACCTTGCGCGCAAGTGCAAGATGCGGATCGAGAAAGACGTCCCCACGGTGCCCATGTCGTCGAATGTCGGTACAGCCATGGCGTCCGGGCAGCTCAATTTCGGCGTTCTGCATATCGATGATGTGCCGGTGATCGAACGTATGAGCGGCAAGAAGGTTCATACCGTTGCCCGCCTCGAAGACGTGGTTCCGGGGGTGCATTATCTGATGATGATTGCGCGTGCGAACAAGATTGCGGCGAACCGTGATGCGTATGTTCGCTTCGTTGCCGCACTGCGTGATGCCAGCAAGATGATCCACGACAAGGCCAATACCGACAAGATCGCCAAGCTGGCGGGCGCGACCAAGCGCACCGGCGCCGATGCGATCTATGCCGTGAATGCCTATCGCGAGATGGAATTCTGGCCGAATGGTACGCTGGGTCTTGGCAAGGACCGGATCATGAAGGCTGTCGCCAACCAGGTTGGCGTTGGCAAGCGCACAAAGGGCCGCGGTGGCATCAATCCCAAGAAGACTCCGGTCAGCTACGAGCAGATGACCGACCTGACCCTGTGGGAAGACGCCAAGAAGGTGATGAAGTAAGGCAGGGCAAAACTGTCCGACCTGAACTCTAACAACGCCCCCGCCGTAATGGCGGGGGCGATTTTGAGATAAACGTCTTCATGTTCTCTTCCGACACCCGTATCGCCCGGATCGCCCAGGTCTGCCTCAGCCTTTTTATCGGACTGACAATTTGGGAAATCGCGGGCTGGCAGTTCAATGCCGCTCATATGGCACCTGTATTGGGATCGGATTTCTTCGCCACCAGGTGGATAGCCGAGCTGTTCGCCGGGGGCGTGAAGATGGAAGAACATCCGGGCACGATTCCCCGGCTGATCGAATTTATCCAGGAGGGTGAATTCTTTATCGCTCTCGGCCAGTCGCTGGCGCTTTTCGGTACCGGGTTCGGCATCGCGATGGTGATCGGGCTGCCGCTCGGTATTTTGATGGCACGGCTTCGCCTGATGCGCATCGGGCTCGAAAGCTACATTCTCGGTCTCTATGCGACGCCGATGGCGGCGCTCATTCCCTTCATTCTGGCGATCTTCGGCTTCCAGTTCTGGCCCAAGGTCATTGTCGTCGTTCTCTTCTCTGTATTTCCGATCCTCTACAATACGCTTGAAGGCGCACGCTCCCTGAAGCCGGAGATGTTGGAGGTCGCGAAAGCGTTCCGTTCGTCGGAGCGCCGGATCTGGATCGATATTCTTATTCCCTACACGCTGCCATTCGCCCTGACGGGCATCCGACAGGCAATCGGGCGCGCGCTGGTCGGCATGGTTGCGGCGGAGATCTTCCTGAACAACACCGGGCTTGGCGGATGGCTGGTCGATTCATCGCGCAGTTTCGATATGGCAGGGGTGCTGGGCGCGATTATCGTCACAACGCTGATCGGTGTTTTCCTGATGAGCCTGGTGCGTCGGCTTGAAAAACGCTTTGCCGGCTGGCGGGGAGCGGCATCATGAGCAGTGTATCCGGTACAACCGCCGCGGATGGGCGGTCTCTCTGGACACGCCTTACCGGATCGACCTTCCTGATCAAGCTGACCTTCGGCATCGCCATTCTTGCGTTGTGGGAAATCGGTGTCCGGAATTTCGCGGCGCCGTTTGTCGCCCGACCGTCAAAAATTGCCGAAGTATTCCCGACGGTGATCGTCGATCCCGCATACTGGGAGGCAACCTGGTCGACGCTTGGTGCGGTGATCATCGGTCTGGCGATCGCCATGGTCTTCGGGACGTTGATCGGCCTGCTGATGGGGCGGGTGAAAGTCGCCGACCGAATGCTCGATTTTTACGTCAACGGTTTTTACGCAATGCCGATGATTGCGGCCCTGCCGCTGCTGACCGTCTGGTTCGGGTATTCCGAAGAGGCCCGGCTCGCGACCGTGGTTTTCGCTGCATTGTTCTCCGTCATTATCAACGTGTCGGATGGGGCGCGATCCGTCCCGCGTGAATATCTCGAGGTGGCGACGGCTTATCGTGCCCACAGGCGTTCGGTCTGGTTCGATATCACGCTGATGTCGGCCGTGCCTTATCTTATTGCCGGTATCCGCCTGGCGGCCGGCCGCGCGCTCGTCGGCGCAGTGCTTGTAGAGATATTCGCATCCATCGAAGGGCAGGGGATGTACATTCTCGCCAATGCCCGCGGATTGTTGCAGAACGAAGCCGTGGTCGGCGTATTGATGCTCGCGGGTTTCGGCCTCGGCTTTGATGCGCTGATGACCGCGGTTCTGCGGAAAT
>CAJQLI010000165.1 GCA_905479125.1 uncultured Alphaproteobacteria bacterium
ATACATGCCTTTCGCAACGGTTATCAGCGGCGACGGGAGCAGTATATGACACCATTCCTCGCCCGCAAAACGCTCCCGGTCAGAAAGTCGAAAAAGTTCTGGGTAAAAACAGGGGCAACATTCGGGACAGCGCCCGCCTGCTAGCCGGAGAGCTTCGCCTTCAGCATCGCGCTTGCCTTGCCGAAATCCATCTGGCCGGCAAAACGTTCACGCAGAGCACCCATTGCCTTGCCCATATCCTTGATCGAGCTGGCGCCGGTATCCTCGATCACGGAGGCAATTGCCACCTCGATTTCCGCATCGCCAAGCTGGCGCGGCATGAAACCCTCGATGACCGTGATTTCCTCGGCCTCGCGCGCGGCGAGCTCCGGGCGGTTGCCCTGCTTGTACATCTCGATCGAATCGTGACGCTGGCGCACCATGGTCTGGAGCACCTGCAGGATATCGGCGTCGCTGATACCGTCATCCACACCCTTTGAGCGCGCCGCGATATCGCGGTCCTTCACGGCGGTCAGGATCAGACGCAGGGTCGATACCGCGACCTGGTTCTTTTCCTTCATCGACGTCTTGAGTGTTGCAGTGAGCCGTTCTCTGAGCATGGATCTCATCTTGGCTGTTGAGAGGCGGCGGACGTTAACCTAATTCATCGGCACGCGCAAACCTTCTGGGCACAACTAAGTTATTGATTCTAAACAATCTTTCAAAATTCCATTTCGGTTGACGAGTCCCCTGCGATCCCTTATCTAACCGGAGGTCCGCCCTGATCGCGGCCCGCTCCCGGGGGCCGTTACACGCCCGCAACGCCCGCCACCGGAAGCCGTTCCGGAAACCGCTCAATGGGAACCCACCCGATGGCCGACACAGAGACCAAAACTCGCACGCCAGACAGCGCGACACCGCCCGACGGCGCCTCCGCCGTTCTCGTCCTCGGCAGCGGAGAGACAATCTGGGGCCGCGGCATCGGCGCCACCGGCACGACCATCGGCGAGGTCTGCTTCAACACCTCTATTACGGGCTACCAGGAAATCCTGACGGACCCGTCCTATGCCGGTCAGATCATCACGTTCACGTTCCCCCATATCGGCAACGTGGGCGCCAACCCCGAAGACATCGAAACCACCACCCCCGCATCGCGCGGGCTGATCATCCGCGGCGACATCACGCACCCGTCGAACTGGCGCGCCGCCCAGCATCTCGACACGTGGCTCAAATCAAACAACCTGATCGGCCTCGCCGGTGTCGACACGCGCCGCCTGACCCGGCTGATCCGCGATGCGGGTGCGCCGACCGGCGTGATCCACCACGCGCCCGATGGCCTTTTTGATTTGGACAAGCTCAAAGCCGACGCCGCCGCCTGGCCCGGGCTGGAGGGCATGGACCTCGCCAGGGAAGTCACCTGCCGCCAGACCTATGCCTGGGACGAAAGCCTGTGGGCGCTGCATGAAGGCTACGGCAAACAAAACGACCCCAGGTTCCATGTCGTCGCGATGGATTTCGGCGCCAAGCGCAACATCCTCCGCGCGCTGGCCTCGGCCGGCTGCAAGGTCACCGTGGTGCCCGCCACGGCAAGCGCCGAGGAAGTGCTGCGCCACAAGCCCGACGGTATTTTCCTGTCCAACGGGCCGGGCGACCCGGCGGCGACCGGCGAATATGCCGTGCCGGTGATAAAACAATTGATCAAATTCGGCCTGCCGATGTTCGGTATCTGCCTCGGCCACCAGCTGCTGTCGCGGGCACTGGGCGCGACGACCAAAAAGATGCATCTCGGCCACCGCGGCGGCAACCACCCGGTGAAAGACCTCGCGACCGGCAAGGTGGAGATCACCAGCCAGAACCACGGCTTTGTCGTGAACGGCGACGCCCTGCCCGACGGCGTGGAACTGACCCACACATCGCTGTTCGACGGCACGCTCGAAGGCATCCGCCTGACCGGCAAGCCGGTCTTCTCGGTGCAGTATCACCCCGAAGCCAGCCCCGGCCCGCAGGACAGCCATTACCTGTTCGGCCGGTTCGTGGAGATGATGGAAGCGGCTTAAGCGGCAGGACTTCTTGCCAGACAAAAAATGTCAATCCTGCGCGGGTTCCGCCAAGTTTTGCGCAAATTTTCCCGATCTTGAAGTGAAATTTAGGGGCGTCTCAACGATTTGACGCCAGCCTTTCGGCCAACCGCTTGATACGGCGGCACCGTTGGAAGGAATCCCCCGTGGCATTCATAAGACCAATCCAGCACCGTTTATACGCGCGCCCGTTTACTGTGATACCGGGCGGCAAGGCCCTCGGCCCGCGTAGCCCCGAACCGGACGGCATCGCGCGCCAATACCGGACATGGGAAATGCGCCGGTTTGTGGTTCGGTGTGCCAGCCTGGCGATTCTAACAGCCGCCGCAATTGTCGGGTGTTTCTATGCGGCAACCAGCCAAAGCGACTGGGACCGGCTTACGATATTAAGGCACGTCGCCGCCCCTAATTGCGAGGCCGCCCGTACCGTCGGACTCGCCCCGGCGCGGCGGGGGGAGCCGGGATATTATGCCAAGCATGACCGGGATCAGGATAGCATTGCTTGCGAGGTATGGCCGAGGCGGTGACTGGGGAGGTGGCATGACTGTTTTTCTTGTCCGACACCAACCCGAAGTCACAATTGTACATGTCCTCTCGGAGAGATTTAATGGCTTGGCTCCATCTCAATTTTGAGTAATCTCTAGTCATGAAAGCCGTCCTCGATGCCAAGCCCGATTCTGGGTATGACGATGAACTCCCTCAGCGATATCATTTCCCGTCGCAATATCGCACGAGGCTGACTCGATGCGTCGGAGATTGGGTTGTCTTCCGTCGACCGAGAGCCGGTGGAGGCGATCTTGCCTATTTTGCAGTCGGTCAGATCAACAGAATCGAGGCCGATACTCAGGACGCCAAACTCTATTACGCCATGATCGAAAATTTTCTGCCGTTCGACACGCCGGTTCCCTGGAAACGAGCCGGTCGATATGCAGAACGTTCACTCAGGGAAGTCCAGGAACCGTCGCAAATTGGCGCCCGGTTGCGCGGAAACTCTGTCCGGCAACTGGAGACCAGCGACTTCAACGAAATTGTTGAATGCGGTTTAACGCAAACGCTTGCACGAGAGAATGCAATCAAACTCGGGCTCGATAGCGGTACTCTTGACTCGACCACAAACTCGCTCATCGACGAATACGCATTGCTTGGAGAGCGACGTATTGCGGAAATGCTGGTTAACCGAAAAATTCGCGACGCGCGCTTTCGCGGTGCCATATGCGAAGCCTATGACAATCGATGTGCCGTAACTGGATTACGCATCATCAATGGAGGAGGGCGAGCAGAGGTTCAGGCCGCGCACATTTGGCCGGTCAAAGACGGCGGTCCAGACGTCGTCCAGAACGGCATTGCTCTATCGGCTACCGCACATTGAATGTTTGATCGCCATCTCATTTCGCTAAGCGACGACTACCAGCTAATCGTCTCTCATAACAACGTACCTCCTAAATATCGAACTTTGTTCCCGGAGCCAAACAAACGAATTCACTTACCCAAAGAGCAAAGACACTGGCCCGGCCGATGCTATATGGAGATGCATCGCGAAGCTTTCGTGAACGCCTAGTTAGAGCCCCGCATGCGGGGAGACGCCTACTCTGCCGCCGCCCGCGCCGCATCCGCCTCGCGCAGCTCGCGGTCGAGGCGTATCCCGGCATGGGCGCGGGACGAGCATAGCGGGGCGAGGACGCTGTAGATCACAGGGATCAATACCAGCGTAAAGATCGTGGCAATGCCGAGCCCGCCGAACACGACCCAGCCGATGGCGCTGCGCGCTTCCGCGCCGGGCCCGGTGCTGAGTATCAGCGGCAGCGCGCCGAGCACGGTCGACAGCATGGTCATCATCACCGGGCGCAGCCGCGTGGTCGCCGCTTCGCGCACGGCGCCCATCACACTGTGGCCACGATCACGCAGCTGATCGGCGAATTCAACTACCAGGATTCCGTTCTTCGCCATCAGCCCGACCAGCATCACCAGGCCGATCTGGCTGTATATGTTGAGGGTCGTCCCGGTCAGCTTGAGCGCGAAGACAGCGGCGGCGAGGCCGAACGGTACGGTAAGGATAATCACCATCGCGCTGAGCACGCTTTCGAACTGGGCGGCGAGCACCAGCAGCACCACGACAATCGCAATCACAAACGTGATCATCACCTCGTTCGATGTCTCATCCAGCGTCGCGGCTTCACGCAGGAAGCGCAGGTCGATGCCCGGCGGCAACGTGTCGTCGGCAATGGCCTGCACCTCGGCCATGGCTTTGCGCATCGGATAACCGTCG
>CAJQLI010000166.1 GCA_905479125.1 uncultured Alphaproteobacteria bacterium
CGCGCGTGACACCGTCACGCGTGAACGGAAGGGTGTGTCCCGATATCGGAGAGCACATGACGTTCAGGCACCCCCCGGTTTTCGACAGGCGCGCACGCCACGCGCCCCGACCGGCCATTCCGGTGCATCCCCTTCGGGTGCTTGGGGTTGAGTTACGACGTGTCGGGATCCCGGCGCTCCCTTCGGGTGCATGGGGTTGAATTACACATTGGCGAATTCACGTTTATTCGCCGCTCATCGTCCGGCATATTGGGCGAAACAGAATAAGGCGCATCGTGGCGGCTATTGCCGGGCCGGTGCCCAAGACAGGATGCAGGATGGATACGTTCGACAAAACACTCTCCGGGGCGGCTGAAAGCTGGTTATCGGCGTTCGGCACGGCACTTTCCACCGCCGATGCCGGCGCGCTGGCGTCCTTGATGCATCCGGACAGTCACTGGCGCGACCTTCTGGCCTTTACCTGGCATATCTCGACGGTCAGCGGGCCGGACGATATCTCAACGGCCCTCGCCGACAGCGCAGATGATCTGGAACCGCAATCGTTCAGCATAGATTACGACGCGGCCCCGCCCCGCATGGTCATGCGCGGCGGCAGGCAGGACGTCCTGGAAACGATCTTCCGTTTCACGACGAAGACCGGGCAATGCAGCGGCGTGCTGCGCATGATTGCCGATGAGGCAGATGCCGGGCGTCTGAAAGCATGGACCATCCTGACCGCGCTTGATGAAATATCTAGGTTCGAAGAATCCATTGGCACCGCGCGGCCCACAGGCGAGGCCTATTCGCGCGACTTCAAGGGACCGAACTGGCTCGACCGCCGGAATATCGCCATTGCATACGAAGACCGCGACCCCGAGGTACTCGTTGTCGGCGGCGGTCAAGCCGGGTTGTCGATTGCCGCACGGCTGACACAGCTCGGCGTCGACACGCTGATCGTCGACAAGGAAGAACGCGTCGGCGACAACTGGCGCAAGCGCTACCACGCGCTGGTGCTCCACAACCAGGTGCACGTGAACCACCTGCCCTATATGCCGTTCCCGCCGAACTGGCCGACCTATATTCCGAAGGACAAGCTGGCCGGCTGGTTTGAATATTATGCCGAAGCGATGGAGCTGAATTTCTGGACCGAAACCGAATTCAGCGGCGGCGCTTACGACGAGACCGACGGCCGCTGGACGGTGGAGCTGAAACAACCCGGCGGCACCCGCACCCTGCGGCCGCGACATGTGGTTATGGCCACCAGCGTCACCGGCATCCCCAACCTGCCGACAATCCCGACGCTCGACCAGTTCAAGGGCGAGGTCATCCATTCCAGCGCCTATACCGGCGCGCAAAGCCGCAAGGACAAACGCGTCCTGATCATCGGCACCGGCACCAGCGCCCACGATATGGCGCAGGACCTGCAGTCCAACGGGGCGACGGTATCGCTTATCCAGCGGGGCGCCACCAGCATCATCAATGTCGAGCCGAGCGCACAGCTACCCTACACGCTGTATGACGAAGGCCTGTCCTTGGAGACCGCGGACCTCATCGCCACCGCGACCCCGTACGAGCCGCTCAAAGCCGTTCATACCGCAATGGCCAAAGAATCCACACGCCTCGACAAGGACATGCTGGAGGCGCTGGAAAAAGTGGGCTTCAGGATCGACCACGAAGACAAAACGGGCTGGCAGTTCAAGTTCATGAACCGCGGCGGCGGCTATTATTTCAACGTGGGCTGCTCCGACCTGATCATCGACGGCAAGGTCGGGCTGATCCAGTTCGACGATATCGACACCTTCGTCGCCGAAGGCGCCAAACTGAAGAACGGGGATGTCGTTGCGGCCGATACCGTTATCCTGGCGACAGGCTTCAAGGGCCAGGAAGAAAACGTCAAACGCCTGCTCGGCAATGACGTGGCCGAGCGTATCGGGCCGATCTGGGGGTTCGGTGATGACAGCCAGGAGCTGCGAAACCTGTGGATGCGGACCAAGCAGCCGGGCCTGTGGTTCATTGCCGGCAGCTTCGCGCAATGCCGGATTTTCTCGAAATACCTGGCGCTGCAGATCAAGGCCTGTCAGCAGGGCATGATCGACCCGGTGAGGCCAGCCGACCTGCCCTGATCAGATCAGGGCGCTATTCGAACGATTGCGCGTCGACCAGCACCGTTTCGGTCATGGATGGCCGCTGGTCGAATGCGTCGAACCAGGCGGCAAGCGCCGGATTATCGGTACGCCAGTCATCCTCGGGGAAGGTCTGATCGGCAAATGACAACGCCACGGCGATCGAGATCGTCCCGACATCGACGGTCTCGCCGAAAGATGCGGCTTCCTGTTCGAGGGCGGCGATACCGTTAAAAACGATCCCCTTGTTATGGGCAAGAACCCCACCCGACTGGCGCTCCGGTTTTTTGAGGCTCTCAACAAAGCATGTCACCATACTGCCGATCATCCCGTCCGCGGTTGCCTGGCGCCGCAGCACCGTCCACCGCGCATCGCCCGATTTCGGCAGCATTTCAGGGCCGTCGCAGACCGTATCGAGATATTCCATGATCACCGGGGAATCGAAGACAGACTGGCCGTCATCGGTCACCAGGCACGGGATTTTACCCAGCGGACTCGGCGTCGCCGCGCGGTCTTCGCGGCTGAGCGGGTTCGATTTTTCCTTCTCGACGGCGTCCTCGATGCCTTTTTCCTTCATCAGGACGACGACCTTGCGCACGAAAGGCGATGTGGGAGACCAGCGGAGTTTCATGATACCGACCTTAAAAATTATCTTTCTGTGTCCGGATCTCGGCAAACACGTCTACCGGCGCACTGTTCTCCATGCCGAGCACCTTGGCCAGTTCCGGGTCACCCGCCCGCAGGAACGGGTTGGTCCGGCGCTCCACACCCATCAGCGACGGCACTGTCGCCACGCCCGCGTCACGCCGTTGCCCTATTTGTTTGGCATATGCCTGAAGGGCGGCATTGTCGGGGTCTACATGCAGTGCGAATTTCGCATTCGCCGCGGTGTATTCATGGGCGCAGTAAACCCAGGTCTCATCCGGCACTTCGCTGAATTTGGAAATCGATTCATACATTTGCTGATGCGTGCCTTCAAACACGCGCCCGCAGCCCAACGCGAAAAGCGTATCGCCGCAGAACAGCGCCTGGCTCTCCGGGAACCAGTAGGCGATATGGCCCGCCGTGTGTCCCGGCACATCCCAGACCTTTGCCTCTGCCTCATACAGGTTGAAGGTCTCGCCGTCGGCGACCTCGACATCGATCATCGGAATGCGGTCGCGGTCGGCCTTGGGACCGACGACGGTGCAGCCTGTCTTTTCCTTGATCTCCGGCACACCACCGACATGGTCATTATGATGATGGGTCGTCAGAATATGGGTCAGGTTCCAGCCGAACATATCGAGCGTTTCCAGCACCGGTTCCGCATCCGACGGATCGACGACCGCCGCATTGCCCGAAGAGCTTTCTCGCAACAGGTAAACATAGTTATCGGACCGGGTGGGGATCTGGTGGATTTCAAGTGTCGACATCGGGGCTGCCTCCGGGCGGCTGGGGAATTTCGGTTCCGAAACCTATCAAAAACAGTCAGCCGGCGCCAACCGCCCAGCAAGATAATCAGCGCGGATTTTCTTTCCCTGCGGCCCGCCCCGGCGCATATTGCCACCATGTATAACGATGTCGTCGACCTTCGCGATTTCTACAACACCCCGCTGGGCCATACAGCGCAACGCATCGTGCGGCGCTATATCCGGACGGCATGGCCGGATGTCACCGGCATGAGCGTCGCCGGTATCGGCTATGCGACACCCTATATGCGGCGTTTTCGGGATGAAGCCGAGCGCGCCATCGCCGTCATGCCCGCACAGCAGGGGGTAATCCGCTGGCCCGCGACAGACCGAAACATCGTTTGCCTGGCACCGGAAGACGACCTGCCGCTGCCGGATGTGTCGATCGACCGCGTATTGCTGGTTCATGCGGTGGAATGTTCCGAACAGTTGCGCAAGCTGCTGCGCGAAGTCTGGCGTATCATGGCAGAGGGCGGTCGCGTCCTCATCGTTGTGCCAAACCGGCGTGGGATATGGGCCCGTCTCGATCAC
>CAJQLI010000167.1 GCA_905479125.1 uncultured Alphaproteobacteria bacterium
GGCGACAACCAGGATGGCACTAAACGACGAACGAACAGGTAAGGCTAAACCGTCGCCCGAAACGGTAATCAGAAACAGGAGTATAGAGTAATGAAGTTCAAACAAATTTTGCTCGTAATCGCAGCGACCGCGCTTTTGGGCGCGTGTGGCGGCATGGAACTCGGCACGGCACAGAAAACATCACCTAAGGGCGATGCGTTCTCGCAGGCGCTTTACAAGGAATATATCGCGCTGTCGAAAGACGAATACGGCGAAGGCGATTACGCCGATTCCGACCTTTTCGCGATGCGCGCCATCGCGGCCGCCGGCGGCAAGCCGACAGCCCCTGAAGCGCCGGATGCCCGCCCGCAGCCGAAACGCCCCGGCGCCCTGATCGCCAAGGCGCATCCGCGTCTGGTCAAAGCCCTTGCCGGCCCCGGCGCAAAGGCGAACCCCGCGGCAGCCGCCCGCGCACAGGCAATGTACGAATGCTGGGCGCAGGAGCAGGAAGAGAACAACCAGCCGGATCATATTGATCGCTGCCGGATCCAGTTCTTCATCGCCCTCGCAAAGATCGAGAAAAAGGCAGCTGCCAAACCGGCAGCGAAAGCGAAGCCAAAAGCAAAGCTGTCCCCGCTGACCTTCCTGGTCTATTTCGGGTTCAACAGCACAACGCTCGACGCCACGGCTAATTCCGTTCTCGGCACCGCGTCCAACGTCATCAAGGACACGAAGCCGAAGGTTGTTTCCGTCACCGGCCATACCGACCGCGCGGGCGCCAGCGATTACAACTCCACGCTGGCCGAAAAACGCGCCAATGTCGTCGCGGGTGCACTGACAAAGCTCGGTGTATCGGGTCGTCTGATGACCATCGGCTCGCTCGGCGAAAACGCCAATGCGGTCGAAACCAAGGACGGCATGCAGGAATCCGGCAACCGGCGGGTTGAAGTCACCGTTCGTTACTAATCGCGCTTTCCGGAACGAATAGAGGGCCGCGGGGAAACCTGCGGCCCTTTTTCGATCAACCAGACAACCAAGCCAAAGAACAGCCCCCATGACCGACCTCCGGAGCTACCTGAACGAAATCGACAATGCCATTTTCCGCCCGGACCAGCCGGTATCGGTGGTGCAGGAAATCACGGCGCTGCAACACGTCATGGCTGCCAAAAGCGCCAACCCCGCAATCTTCGTGCGCCAGCCGAAACTGGCTGATGGCAGCATCAGCGACATGCCGGTACTGACCAACCTGTTCGCCAGCCGTGACCTGGCGGCGAAAGCCCTCGGTATCGACGACCACCGGGAATCCGCGAAGGCGATGGCCAACCTTTCCGCCAGCGCCATCGATCCCATCGTGGTTGATGCAGCAGATGCCCCGGTGCGCGAAATCGTCGAGGAAGGCGCGGCCGCCAACCTGTTATCCCTGCCCGCGCTGCGCCAGCATGACGGCGATGCCGGGCATTACGTCACCTGCGGCCATGTCGTGACTTACGATCCCGATACGGGGATCGACAATATGGGTATCCAGCGGCTGTGGGTACGCGGCGAAAAGCTGCTCGGCTGCTACATGCTTGAAACGTCACATAACATGCTCAACCTGCGAAAATTCTGGGCGAAGGGAGAGCCCTGTCCGGTCGCCATCTGGGTTGGCCATCACCCGGCCGTCGAAATGGGCGCACAGGCGAAGCTCGGCTATCCCGAAAGCCACTGGGATGTCGCGGGCGGCGCCCTCGGCGAAGCCCTGCGCCTGGTCCCGTCCATCACCCATGGCGACAAGATCATGGTCCCCGCCGACGCCGAAATCGTCATAGAGGGCTTCCTGCCGCCGAACCGGATCGAAGCCGAAGGCCCGTTCGCTGAATTTTCCGGCTACCAGGGCCCACAGATTCCCAATCCGGTGGTCGAGGTCACCTGCATCACCCGACGCAGCGACGCGATCTATCACGATTGCGGCTCGGGCCTCGCCGATCACCTGGTGCCCGACAACATGGGCATGGAAGGCGCGATCTATAATCTTGCGCGCCAGGTCTCCCCGTCCCTGATAAATGTGCATGTACCGGTATCGGGGCGCCGCTTTCAGGCCTATCTGCAGTTCAAGGACCCGAAACCGGGCGAGGCCCGCGACGCCATGATGGCCGCCATCTCTTTCCGGCGGCTCAAAGCGGTTTACGCGTTCGATGACGACATCAACATCTTCGACGACCGCGAAGCGATGTGGGCGATTGCAACCCGCGTGCAATGGCACCGTGACCTTATGAAACTGGACGGGCTGACGCTGGCACCGCTCGACCCGTCTGCGCCCGCCACAGGCAGAACCATTACCAAGGCGGCGATAGACGCCACGCTGCCCCCGGCGCCGAAGCCAGGTCAGCCCAAACCCGTTGCCCCCCGCAACCGCGTGTCGGACGACGCCCTTGCCGCCGCAGAAGCCGTGCTGGACGGCATAGATATGACAGGATGGCCAAGCTGATGTCAGATTCACTCTTCGATAAAACCGGCAACGCCACCTGGGCCCAGTGCCCTTCCTGCGATTACTGGTTCCACGTCGCCCCGGCACTGCTGGCGCTGGAGACCGTGGACCTGATCTGCCCGGACTGTGCAAAGCCGTTCGCCCCCGCTGATGCCAAGGCGTTGATCGGCAAGTGAGCGGGAATTGAGTCGCGGAAATTTTCTGCGATGATGCCCTAATCAACCAACAAAAATTCCGGAAACACCCATGGACAACACGACCCCCACCCGCCCGAACACCGCCCAGCAGTTCACCTATGAAGACCTGCGTGACTGGATCGAACGCGCCGACCAGCTTGGTGAACTGAAACGGGTCGACGGGGCGTCCTGGGAAAAAGACATCGGACTCGCCGCCGAGATCGTGATCCGCGAGGATGACGGCCCCGCCGTACTGTTCGACAAGGTACCGGGCTGCCCGGACGGGTTTCGTGTCCTGATCAACGTTTTCGGCGGCACGCGCCGCAACATGACGCTGGGCTTCCCCGACCACCTGACCAAGCAGGAACTGTCGGATGGCTGCTTCGATTCCTTCGTGAAAGAACGCAAAACCATCCAGCACGAAATTGTCGAAGACGGCCCGGTGCTGGAAAACGTGCTGACCGGTGACGATATCGACCTGATGAAATTCCCGACCCCGATGTGGCACCCCGAAGATGGCGGGCGGTATATCGGCACCGGCACCTACACCGTCACCCGCGATCCGGAAGAAGGGTGGATGAACTGCGGCGCCTACCGCGCCATGGTGCACGACAAAAAATCCGTCGGCTGCTTCATGGTCACCGGCAAGCACGGCTTTATTCAGCGCAACAAGTACTGGGAAAAGGGCGAGCCCTGCCCGGTGGTCATGGTCATCGGTGGTGAGCCCATCGCGTTCTTCAATGGCGGCGCCGAAGCGCCCTATGGCACGTTCGAGCTCGATATCGTCGGCGGCATCCGCGGCAAGGCGGTTGAATGCGTCGAGGGGAAGGTCACCGGTCTTCCCTTCCCGGCCAATGCAGAGATCGTGTTCGAAGGTTTCCTGTATCCCGACAAGATCAAGAACGAAGGACCGTTCGGCGAGTGGACCGGTTATTACGCGAGCGGCGAACACCCGGAACCGGTGCTCGAGATCGAGGCGATCTATCACCGTAACGATCCGATCATCCTGGGCGTGCCTCCGATGGGTCAGGGCTCGGATGAAATGTCGCGCTACCGCGCCGTGCTGCGCTCCGCCATGCTCAAACAGAACCTCGCCGATGCAGGCGTACCCGATGTGACCGGGGTCTGGTGTCATGAAATAGGCGCGTCCCGCCTTTTTCACGCGGTTGCCATCACCCAGCGTTACCCGGGCCATTCGAAACAGGCCGGCCATATCGCCGCCCAGTGCCAGGCATCGAATTACGCCAACCGGTTTGTCGTCGTCGTTGACGAGGATATCGATGTGACCAATCTGGAGCAGGTGATCTGGGCCATGTGTACGCGCTGCGACCCGGCGACCACCATCGACATCGTCAAGGGCGCGTGGACATCGCCCGCCGACCCGCGCCTGACGCCGGAACAGAAAGCCAATGGCGACATTACGAACAGCCGCGCCATCATCGATGCCTGCAAGCCGTTCCACTGGAAAGACGATTTCCCGACCGTCAACGCGCCGGGGCTCGACGTGCTGCGCGAAGCCCGCGAGAAATTCGGCTACCTGATGGACTGAACCGAACCGTGCAGCCGGGGGGTTAAGCCCCCTGCGGCACAGGCTGGCGTTCGATCGGCTTGTCGTTGATGGGATAGTTCATCACCGAGGCCACCAGCCCCATGATGATCGCGGCCCACCAGACACCGTTGTAATTGCCGAACATGTCGAAGAAATAGCCCGCTGCGTAGATACCGATAAAGCTGCCAAGCTGATGGGCAACAAAGGCAAAGCCGAACAGCATGCCCATATGGCGCAGCCCGAAGACCTGGGCGACGATAGACCCCGTCAACGGCACCGTGCCGAGCCAGAGCAGCCCCATCAGGGCCGAGAACACCAGTACGCTTGTTGAGGTTATCGGCATCAGTATAAAGACGATCATCACCAGCGAGCGCAGCGAATACAGCCAGCACAGCAGGTATTTCTGGCGGAACTTGCCGCCCATAGCGCCCCACGTGAACGTGCCGAGAATATTGAACGCCCCGATCAGCGACAGCGACAGCGCCGCGATGGTGGCGTCAACCTTCAGGCTGGTCAGCATGTTGGGGAAATGAGTGCCGATAAACATGGTCTGCAGCCCGCAGACGAAATAGCCGCCGGTCAGCAGCACGTATCCGCGATGGCCGAACGCTTCGCGGATGGCAGCCCCCGTGGTCAGCACCTGCAGCGCCGGTCCCGTCTGCGCCTCGGCCTTTCTGGTCATCATCACGAAGGCCAGCGGCACGATCAGCGCCGTGACGGCGGCAAGAATATAGAGGGTGACGACCCAGCCCTGGCTGTCGATGAAATACTGCCCCATCGGGATCATCAGCACCTGGCCGGAAGAGCCGCCGGCGCTGGCAATGCCGAGATACAGGTTACGCTTTTCGGGCGATACCGCCCGGCTGATCGCCGACAGGATAATCGGGAACATGGCCCCCGACATGGCAAACCCGGTAAACACGCCGATCGACAGATGCGCCATAAACGGCGTGGTCGACACGGTCATCATCACCAGACCGATGGAGTAAAGAATACCCGCCGCGGCAATGACACGCCCGGTGCCGTACTTGTCGGCGATATTCCCGGCAACCGGCGTACCGATGCCCCAGAACAGCGACTGCAGCGCAATGGACAGCGACAGGATTTTAAGCTGGTTCGGCCCGAACAGGTCAAACGACGCATCCGGCATCCATAACCCGAACGTCATGCGCGCGCCGAGCGACAGGAACACAATCGTGGTCCCGGCAAGCAGAATAACGAAAGGGGTGCGCCAGTCGGTGGAGGTGGGGGATGTCATGGTAAGGTTATGCCCCCTCCGCCTGAACCCGCGCAACCGGCTTGTCGTCTATCGGGTAATGCAGCGCCGCGGCGACCAGGCCGAGCGCGATGCCAACCCACCAGATCGTGTCGTAGGAGCCCGTCGTCTCGAAGAACACGCCACCCAGCCAGGCGCCGGCGAAACTGCCAAGCTGGTGGCTAAAAAACACGATCCCGGTGAGCGTCGCCATGTAGCGCAGGCCGAACATGCGCGCGACCAGCCCAGAGGTCAGCGGCACGGTGGCGAGCCACAACAATCCGATAGCGGCGGCGAAGATGTAGGTGCTCATCGCCGTGATCGGCAGCATGATGTAGACGGCGAGCACGGCGGAGCGCAGCAGGTAAATGCTGGTGAGCAGATACTTCATACGGAACTTGCCGCCGAGCGCGCCCCAGGTGAGCGTCCCGATGATATTGAACAGACCGATAAGCGACAGCGCCGTCGCGCCGACCCAGGGGTTCTGCCCTGCTTCTGAAATGAAATTGGGCAGATGGGTGCCGAGAAACATCACCTGATAGCCACAGACGAAATACCCCACCGTCAGCAGGATAAACCCGCGATGCCCCATGGCCTCGCCGACAGCTTCGCGCAGGTTCTGCTGGCGTCCCGCATTGGGGTCGACCGCTTCCCGCTTCGGGTCCTTCATTGCCATGGATAACGGGATGATCGCCGCGACCAGACAGGCGAACACGATGGCCGCGATCGCCCAGCCATAGCCGTCGATTACGTATTGGCCCATCGGCACAAGCGCCAGCTGGCCGGACGAGCCTGCCGCACTGCCGATACCGAGGAACAAGCTACGGCGCTTGGCATCCACCCGCTTGGTGATGGCGGCGAGGATAATCGGGAAACCGGTCGCGCTTAAGCCCAGGCCGAGCATCAGCCCGGCCGTGAGGTGCATGTGCACCGGCGTCTGCACCATCGACATAAGGGCGAGACCCGCCGCATAGAGGATGCCGCCGAGCGCGATCATCCGCGCGGTGCCGTAGCGTTCTGCAATAGAGGCCGTGATCGGCGTGGTCAGGCCCCAGATCACCGCCTGTATGCCGATCGCGAGCGAAAAGTCGCCGACATCCAGCGCCGGCAACTCCGTCATCGGATCTAGCAGCAGCCCGAAAATGTTCCGCGCGCCGAAGCTGATGAACAGAATAATGGTGCCGCAGGTCAGAACGACCATCGGTGTACGCCACGATCCTTGCATATTCGGGAGTCCTTCTTTGGGAGGGCTTTCAGGTCTGTTGGCTCAGTCTATCCCGGCTGCGCATCTTGCGCCACGTCGCAGCCATGCACTTCACGCAACAATGCGTTGCGCCATTGCCGTCAGAACTTGCCGGTCCCCGTCAGATAGGCGCCGTAGGTCGCGTCGAGCGCGGCCATGCAGGCGGGATCGAAATCCGATGCGGGTTCCGGGTCCTCGCGCCAGTGACCGTGGGTATCCACGCCGCGCACCAGCGTCGCCGCAGCAGCTTCCTCCAGCTTCACCTGGTGAACATGCGGCGCGATGTAATGGATCGACAGCCCGATGCGCGGGCGCGGCGCATTATTGGCGCCGGAACCATGCACCACCGCCTCGTGATGGATCGAAAATTCACCCGCCCCGAGAATCACGTCCACCGCCTTGTCTTCGTCGACGTCCTGGATGGTCTGACCCTTCATCAGCAGGTTGCCTTCGCCGTGCAGTTCCTCGTGATCGATCTGACCGATCGTGTGGGTGCCGGGAATAAACCTCATGCAGCCGGACTCCACGTCCGAGCCGTTAAATGCATACCAGACGGTAACGGTGGCGCGTTCAGACAGGCCGTAATAGGTCGAATCCTGATGCCACGAGACATAGCGCGTGTCATGGGCGTTTTTGCAGAAGAACGACGAGCCCCAGCACAGGATGTCCGGCCCGACAATATCTTCGACCGCATCCAGGATCGTGTCGTTGCGGATGATGTCCCACATCCACGGGAACGGCAGATGCGCCTTGATTTTGAAACGCTTCTGCGGCTCGTCGCCGATTTTTTCTTCCAGCGCGGTAAAACGCGCGAGGTTGGCATCCGCCTCGGACTGCGACACGGCGCGGATCGGGAAGATGCAGCCATCGCTTTCCCAGGCAGCGATCTGTTCTTCGCTCAGAATTTTAGGCATTTCACAAACTCGTTCTTGTTATTTGTTAATATGGACGTCCGTCCCCTTCGACGGTGGTGCGCAGCAGCAGCCGGCGTTCGGTTTCCGGAAAATCGGTGCGCGCATGCATCGAACAGCGATTGTCCCATAGCAGCAAATCACCGACCTGCCATTCGTGCTCATAGACGAATTCAGGACTTTCCGAATGATCGAAGACCGCGGCAAGCAGGCGGTCGGCCTCTGCCTGGTCCATATCGACAATGCCTTCGGTCATCAGCCGGTTGACGTAAATCGCCTTCCGGCCGGTATCGTCATGCGTGCGGAACGCGGGGTGGGACGATTCGGCGAATGCCTCGATGCCGTCGCCCTTGCCCTTCACCGTCGTGCCGTAATTATAGTGATGGAAGGCACGCTTGCCCTCCAACGGGGTCCGGATATCATCCGGCAGCGTGTCATAGGCAGCGTAGCCGCTGGCGAACAGCGTGTTGCCGCCATGAGACGGAATTTCCACGGCGTTCAGCATGGTGGCTTTATGCGGCAGTTCGGCATGCATCATATCGTGGTGGAACATCATTTCGCCGTCGGGCAATGCGCCTATCGGCTCGCCATTTTCGCGAATGTTCGAGATCAGCATCACCCCGTCGGGCAGTGCGCCATACCCCGGAGGAAAATCTTCCTTGGGGCGTGCGATTGCCCCCATCCGGCCAAACCACCCGGTGACATGCACCTGGCGTTCGGGCGACAGGTTCTGGCCGCGGAACAGCAGGATAATATTGTCAAACCATGCCTGATTGATTGCAGCGATAGTCTCGGCGGTCTGGTCCTGGTTGAGGTCGATATCCTGTATTTCGGCGCCGATATGCGGCGACAGTTTACGCAGCTTCAATGCCATCTTTTTTCTCTTCCTCCGGCAGCGTGATCTTTGTGTAACGCGCTATTCGTGCAACGGCTGGCCCTTGATCGTGCAGCGACGCAGCATACGGCGGTCTGATGCCGGGAAATCCGTGCGCGCATGGCACGAGCACCAGTTATCCCACATCAACACATCGCCGAGACGCCATTCATGTTCATAGACAAGGCTCTTGTCGTCCGTAAAGCCGAACAATTCATCCAGAAGGGCCCGGCTTTCGTCATCCGGCATGTCTTCGATCCGCGCCGTGATCAGCGGATTCACATACAGCGCCCGCCTCCCGGTCACCGGGTGCGTTACCGTTACCGGCTGAACGCAGTGCTTGTACTGGGCGATATCGCCCGAAATATCGACAACCTCGCGCGTCGCGAAATCATAGATCTGTAATGCCGTAAGACCTTTAAGGCGCGCCTTTGTCTCGTCGCTCAGCCTGTCATAGGCCGCATACATGTTGGCAAACAACGTGTTGCCACCGGAGGAAGGCAGCTCCATCGCGTACAGGAATGTGCCCTTGTGCGGCGCCGGGTCGTAGCACATGTCGTGGTGGAACCACATTTCGCCGTCCGGCAGCGAGCCGATATATTCGCCATCCTTCTTGATGTTCGACACCAGCATGATCGACGCGTTGTAATCTGCCCCTTCAGGCCGCCGGCTTGCCGGGCGCGAGCGTGTACCGACCGTGCCGAATTTTTCTGCAAACGCGACCTGATCGTCTTCACTCAGGTCCTGGTCGCGGAACAGCAGCACGATATGTTCGTGCCAGGCATCGCGGATCGCGGCCGCCGTCGCATCGTCAAGCGGCTGCGACAGGTCGACACCGCGGATTTCCGCGCCAAGGGAATCGGATAACGGCCGGATATCCAGCCCCGTCAAAGTATCGCTCATTCGGCAGCCACCTCCGTCTGGCCGGGCGGATCGCCCATCATTACCGGGTTTTCATCTATCACTGTCAGGCGCCGAAGCTTCCGGCGCTCGGTGGACGGAAAATCCGTCCGCGCATGAATACTGCACCTGTTATCCCAGATGAGCAGGTCATCGGGTTGCCACACGTGCTCGTAACAGAATTGCGCCTGGCTCTGGTGGGCGAACAGAAAGTCCAGCAGCTCGCGGCTTTCCGCCTCGGGCAGGCCGACGATTTCCTCGGTCATCAGCTCGCTGACATACAGCGCGGTGCGGCCCGTAACCGGGTGCTTGCGGAAAACAGGCTGGGCGAAATGAGGCGCGCTCTCACGGTCGAATTTGCCCGACTTTGTGACGGCGCCGTATTCGAACACATGCACCGCCTTGCGACCGGCAAGACGGCGTTTCACGTCTTCCGGCAACGTTTCGGCAGCCATGTAGCTATTGGCGAAAATCGTATGGCCGCCCACCGACGGGACCTCCATCGCAAAAAGCATCGTCGCCTTGTCTGGCTGCTCACGATAGGGCGTGTCCGAATGGAACATCATCTCGCCGTCGGGCAGCGAACCGATAGGCTTGCCGTTCTCGCGGATGTTGGACACGAGCATCACGTTGGGACCAAGCTCCGCCGCTTCGTTGCGGATCGCCTTCGGCCGCATATGCTTGCCAATCTCGCCGAAATAGCCGGCAAACTGCGTATGCTCCTCCAATCCCAGTGCCTGTCCACGGAACAGAAGCACGATATGTTCGTGCCACGCATCGTTTATCGCGGCGACCGTCGCCGCGTCCTGCGGCTGTCGCAGGTCGAGTCCCCGGATCTCGGCACCGATTGCCTCTGAAAGCGGTACAATTTCCATCCCGTTGCCCATTCCCTATGGCGTTTCCATCTGGCGTTTTCACGCTTTTAGTTTGTTATCTAACTATAGCCGAAACCACTTTTCGCTGTATACGGTTTGTAAAGTAAGCCAGCTTATTATAAGCTGGCTTACTATAAAATGCCGGCCTATTCAGTATGGAACCCAGGACGAATGAACAACGTGGAATCCCTATCGCCCAGCGCGCAGCAGACGCAGGGACATAATGCAGACGGACAAACCCGCGCCGACTACGTCGGTTACCTGATCGGAGACGTCTCGCGGATGATCCGCACAGTATACGACCGCCGGGTCGAGCCGCTGGGGCTGACCCGCGCGCAATGGCGGGTGATGACGCGGCTGAACCGGCTCGAAAGCTGTACCCAGACCGAACTGGCCACCGAGCTTGAAATCGAAAAACCGACCCTCGGCAAGCTGATCGAACGGCTCGAAGCCAAGGGCTGGGTCGAACGCCGGGCGGACAAAAGCGATGCCCGCTCGAAACGACTGTTCCTGACGGCAGCTGCGCACCCCCTGCTCGACGAGATGACCGTATTGGCCGATGGCGTGATCGAGGGTGTTTTTGCCGGCATCGGAACGGATGAAGCCGCCCGGCTCCGCGAAACGCTAAGCCGCATAAAAGGCAACCTTACCGACATGCTTGAAACCGACATGGCGCCGGATACCAGTCCCGGCGGGGAGACGCGGTCATGAGCCGCAACCTGCGCCGCGGTGCCACTCGTTTTATCCTGCTATTCGTCCTGCCGGTTGTCGCGATCATCGCGGCCGGACATTACTGGGTAAAGGCAACCCGGTACGTCACCACCGAGAACGCCTATGTAAAAGCGCATCACCTCGCGATCAGCGCCGATATCGACGGGCGCACCGTGCGCGTTCTCGTCCGGGAAAATGACCGCGTGAAGAAAGGTGATCTGCTATTCGAACTCGACCCTGAACGCCACCGCATCGAGCTTGCCAAGACCGAGGCCGAACTGGCAGGAATCCGCAACACGCTGGATGCCCTGCGCGCCGAGTATCGCACAGCCCAGGCCGAGCTTGCGGATGCCCGCCAGGAGATCAAATATTTTCAGCGGGTGTTCGACCGCCAGAAAAAACTGTCCGCCCGCGGCGTATCCTCCCGTGCGGCATTTGATGTGGCCGAACGAAACCTGACCCAGGCACGCCAGGCCGCCCGGACCACCAACCAGAAGATACTGCAGGCACTGGCCAAGCTCGGCGGCCGGGTGGATATCGCCGCCGAAAAACACCCCATGTATATGGAAGCCAACGCTCGGCGCGAACAGGCTGCGCTGAACATCCGCCGCACGCGGGTCCACGCGCCGGATGACGGCATTGTCGGCAAGGTATCACTGCAAGCCGGCGAATACGTCGAAGAGGGCAAGGCGGTCATCCCCATCATTCAGTCCGGCGACACCTGGGTCGAAGCCAATCTGAAGGAAACGCAGCTAGCCCATATCCGTCCCGGCCAGACGGCGAAAATCATCATAGATGCCTATCCCGACCATCAACTGACTGCAAAAATTCTGTCAATCAGCCCGACCACCGGCGCAGAGCTTTCAGTGCTGCCGCCGCAGAATGCCAGCGGCAACTGGGTCAAGGTCGTCCAGCGTGTGCCAGTGCGGCTGGCGCTGGACCGGGTGCATGAGAGCCTGCCCTTACGCGCAGGCATGACGGTCGGGGTCGAAATCGATACCGGGCGCGACCGATCACTGTTCCGCATGATCGGTAGCGCCCTGGCGGATATTACGGGCGAATGACCTCCGCGCCAGCGGTTGCTGCCGGGAGCGACGAATTGCTCAACCGGCGCATGATTACCGCCTCGGTGATGATGGCAACAATCGTCGTCATCCTCGACATGACCATCGCCACGATTGCCCTTCCCCACATGCAGGGCGGGCTCGGCGCAACCCAGGACCAGGTTTCCTGGGTAATGACGACCTATTTCATGATGCAGGCCATCACCATGTCGGCGACCGGCTGGCTGGCCGGGAGGCTGGGGCGCAAACGCCTGTTTATCGGCGCCCTGGCGGGCTTTGCCGTCTTTTCGATTCTGTCGGGCAATGCGACCTCGATTGAGGAAATCCTTGTTTTCCGCGCACTCCAGGGGATGTTTTCGGCGCCGATCGTGCCTATCAGCCAGGCGCTGATGCTCGATTCATATCCCCGCGAACGCCACGCGCAGGCCATGTCGATCTGGGGCATGGGGGTCATGCTGGCACCGGTCATGGGGCCCGTGGTCGGCGGCTGGCTGACCGATGAATACAGCTGGCGCTGGGTGTTCTACGTGTCCATGCCGTTTTCGATTCTGGGCATCCTGGGCGCAGTGCTGTTTATCCGGGAATCACCAAAGAACCTGGAGCGCAAGTTCGACGTTTTCGGTTTTACGATGCTCGCACTCGCCCTGGCAGGAACCCAGTTCCTGCTCGATCGCGGCGAGAGCGAAGGCTGGTTCGGCTCCGACCTGATTATCGTGACGGCGGCCATCGCCATTCTGTCGCTCTACATGTTCGTGGTGCACAGCGCGACGACAAAGAACCCGTTTATCAGCCCCGGCATGCTCAAAGACCGCAATTTCATGATCGGGCTCGGGTTCATGTTCCTGCTCGGTGTGCTGGTACTGTCGATGAACGTCCTCATGCCGTTATTCCTGCAGAACCTGCGCGGCTACCCGATCCTGACGGCGGCAATGGTGATGATGCCACGCGGCCTGGGATCGCTGTTCGGGTTGGTCCTGGCAGGAAAACTCAGTGGAAAAATGGACCCACGCATCCAGATCGCCATCGGCTTCGCATCGACCGCCTATTCCGCCTACCTGTTTTCGACCTTCACGCCCGATGTCGGCATATGGACGTTCATCTTTGCCGCGTTCTTCAACGGCATCGGCATCGGTTTGATTTTCGTGCCGCTGACGGCGGTATCATTCTCGACACTGTCGGCGAGCCTGCGAACCGAGGCGTCCACCTTTACCAGCCTGTTGCGAAATTACGGTAGCGGGATCGGCGTTTCCATCGTCATCACCGTGCTATCGCGCACCCAGTCGACCAGCCACGCCTATATGGCGGAACAGGCAAACCCGTATAGCGAAGCGATGCAGGCGCCGTGGCTGCCCGAACAATGGGACATCCTGACCAATGACGGCCTCGCCATGCTGAACGCCGAGGTCAACCGCCAGGCGCTGGCGCTGGGCTTCCTGAACGATTTCACCCTGATCATGATCGGCTCGCTGATTTCGGTGCCTCTGGTTTTTCTGCTGGCCCGCGGCCGCGCAGCACCCGGCGAACCCGCCGCTGACGGCCCATCAAAATAAAGAATTTTTCGATTTCGTTCATTGGTACTTTCGCACGTTTGACGTCGTTGCTATGACGTCTCCATCATGGCCCTTCAAAATAAATCCCGTCTGCGCAATACGCTTAAAAAACTGAACGCCATTCCGTCCGACCGCACCGACATGCGCGAGGCTCAGGCCGGTGCACAGGAAGCACTCGATTTCCTGTCGATGATGGCAGGCGTCAAACCCGTGATGCTTCTGGGGCGCGGCTATAACGACCCGGTATGGATCAAGGGCGTGCTGCAGGTGGCAACCGATGCGAAGCTGCATATCGTCGAAGGCCCGTTCTGGGATGCAAGCCCCGATGCCGGTGCGGGCGCCGACCTGCCGGACTGGTATCTCGATCACACGCGCCAGGCCTTTGCCGAACACCGTGCCTATTACATCTGCCGGGCGAAATCTGTCGCGGACGAGGTCGTGGAAATCTGTGAATCAGCCGCAATCATGGTGGCCGACGAAGCGCGCCTGCTGAACTACCCCGAATGCTGTGTGCGCAGCCACTACGACCGCGCCGCTGACTACCAACGCATCTGGCTCGACCTGCTCCGCCGCAAGGCCGGTGGCGATGACGCAAAGGCCGCTGAAATGCTCGCCGCGAACGAGCCTCTGGCACCCGAAACCGACGAAGACATGAAACGTCTCGAATCCGCCATGCGCGCCATCCCCGTGCCGTTCACCAGTATCAATGCCTGCGAAGCCTGCATCAACGGCGGACCATCAGCACCCGCAAACATCAAATCGCTCGAAGGCAGAGCACTGGCCGACGAGATCGACGAAGGGCTGTCGCGCTCTATCGGTTAGGTGGTTCTGGGCCCGTGGACTCCGGAAGTTTCGGGATGACGACGATCTGACACCCCGTCAGACTATCGGCATCAGATTAGAGGAGCACACCCTATGCGTCCCACCGTTGCCGATAAACGCCAGACATTCCGCGAACTCCATCACACCGGCTGTTTCGTCATCCCCAATCCTTGGGATGCCGGTTCTGCCGCAATCCTGCAAAGCCTGGGGTTCAAGGCGCTTGCATCGTCCAGCGCCGGTATGGCCTGGTCACAAGCGAGGCCCGATTACAACGTTGCCCGCGATGACGTTCTCGCGCATCTGACCGCGCTCTGTGCCGCGACCGATATTCCGGTCAACGCGGATTTCGAGAACGGCTTTGCCGACGACCCGGAGGGCGTAGCCAGGAACGTCGCGCTTGCCATCGATACCGGTGTCGCAGGCCTGTCGGTCGAGGATTCAAGCTGGGCACCGGATGATCCGCTCTATGATTTCGATCTGTCGGTCGCGCGGCTGGTGGCGGCGCGCAAGGCAATTGATGACAGCGGCTCGGACGTGTTTCTGACCGCGCGGTCGGAGGGCTTTTTCGCCGGCAAGCCGGATTTCGACGACATGCTCGCGCGCATCACCGCCTATGCAGAGGCAGGCGCCGATTGTCTGTATGCCCCGGGAATTCGCGAAGAAGACCAGATCGCCGCCGTGGTCGAAGCCGTCGCGCCGAAACCGGTCAACGTGCTGACCTTCGGGCTGTCGGTTGAAACCCTGCGCAAACTGGGGGTTCGGCGTATCAGCGTTGGCGGCCAGCTTGCCCGCAGCGCCTATGCCGACCTGATCCGGGCTGCGACCGGCATCGTCGAAAACGGAGATTTCAGCGCCATACAGGGCAGCCACGTGAATATGAACAATCTGTACGAGACGTATCGGGAGGATTGAATCCCGTCTCAACCCGTCGTCACGTCGCTCACAATTTCAAGGGTGAGACGGGTCAGACGAAGGGCGGTTTGGGATCTATCCCGAGCGACAGACGCCCGCGATTTTCCGCTGCGTTATTCGGAT